>CAYISL010000050.1:0-4615 GCA_964366075.1 uncultured Candidatus Saccharibacteria bacterium | reverse complement strand
AAGTTTGTCATGGTAGAGTTTAGTCGTTATAGGGCGGGGTAAAGGTTTGGTAATGAAAAATTCTACGCCTAGGGCTTAAATTTTTCAACCAAGCCCTTTAATGGTATCCCCATCAATCTATACAACAATATTGCTTCTTCTCTTGTTTTAGTCTCAGGGACAATCGTAATTTCTAAACCGAAAATAAATTTACTTTTCTCTAAATCTATTTCTGGAAAAATGCTATGCTCTTTGATACCAATGGTTAAATTGCCACCGGTGTCGATTTTGTTAAGTTCAATCCCTCTAAAATCACGCAGGCGAGGCAGAGCAATATTAATTAGTCTTTCTAGGAAATCATACATTCTTTTACCTCTCAATGTCACTATTAAACCTACCGGCATTCCTTGGCGCACTTTCAGGGAAGCAATTGATTTTTTTGCTTTTCTGATAGCCGGTTTTTGAGAACTAATCAAGGCAAGGTCTTCTGTAATTTGGGGCAAAATTGTTTTTTCTGCCTGAGGATTAGAGGTAATAAGTCGACCGATGCCGCTATTGATAGCTATCTTATTAATTTTAGGAGCAGCTGAAATCGAGCCTAACTTTAACTGCTTATACAATTCCGGAACAATCTCTTCTCTGTATTTTTTTTCTAAACTGGCAATCATTTGAGTTAAATAGCGGCTTTACATTTTTTACAGTATCTTGAGTTAATATCCCCTACTGCCTGATAGCCGACTCGAGTTGGGACTTTACAGCTGGGGCAAATAAGCATTGTATTGGAAACAGAAATAGGTCGAGGCACTAAAACTTTCTCGCCCTTCTCGCCCTGCCTTTTAGGTCGAGTGTGTTTGTAATAAAGGTTTAAACCTTCTACTACAATTCGATTCTCTTTAGGCATAACTTTAATAACTTTTCCCTGCTTGCCTTTATCTTTACCCGTGATAACTAAAATTGTATCGTCTTTTTTTATTTTCATGAAACTATGCGAATAAATTTGCGAATCTAATACGAATAATATGCGAATGTTAAACTACTTCCTCAGCTAGTGAAATAATCGCATCAAACCCTTTAGCCTTCAACTCATAAGGGAGAGGGCCGAAAATTCTTGTGGCTTTTGGTTGCCTTTTTTCATCAATAATCACAACCGCATTATCGTCAAAACGAATATAAGAGCCGTCTTTCCGGCGCAGAGCTTTGCGCTGGCGGACAACCACGGCTTTTACTTTATCTTTTTTCTTAATCAATTTGCGGGGCTCGGCTATTTTTACCGAGCCGATGATAATATCCCCGATTTCGGCATAGCGACGCCGGGTGGCTCCTAAAACTCGAAAACACTGGACGAGTTTCGCTCCGCTATTGTCCGCTACTTTTAACATTGTTCTTTCTTGAATCATGCCAAATTTTTATAAATTTACAAACCGAAGGTGCAGAAAATTTATTTAAAAATTTGAGCACCCCGCCCTTTTATGACCATTGATTACTGGATATATCTTAGCATAAGTCTAATCTTGAAATCCCGTAGTGCCAGCCGAGGGCTGAATAAGCCCCAATCCCGCCCTTTTAAGAAACTTCTTCTTAAAAGGGCGGGATAAATCTATCCGATAGGCTGGTACCGTGAAATCCATAGTCGTAAAAGGGCGGGGTAAAGGTTTTCTAGCTAAATTTTGTTCGCCTAATGGCTCCAAAATTTAGAGAAAGCCCTTTATTTTTTGTTTTTCCTTGTTCTTTTTTTAGGCTTTTCGACTTTTTCTTTCCTGCCTTTGACAATTTCTTTCTTTTCTTTAAACGGCTCCTCCGGTGGAGCAATCTGAGAGATTTTTTCAAAGTGATCAATTAAAATTCTACTGGCTTTCCGAAGAGCAGCCGAAGGCATAATACTGCCATCAGTTTGAATAGTCATCCGAAGACGGTTATAATCGGTCCTTTCACCGACCCGCATATTTTCTATGGAATAACTAACATTTCTAATGGGAGAGAAATAGGCGTCTAAGTTGACAGTACCAATGGCTAATTTTTCTTTCTTCTTACTTTCAGCTGGCACGTATCCTAATCCTTTTTCTACCACTAGTTCCATCTCTAATTCCGCTTTTTTATCAGTAAGAGTGGCAATATGGGCGTCAGGAGTAACTACCTCGACATTAGCATTGACTTTAATATCAGAAGCCTTAATTTTACCCTCGCCTTTTGCTTTAAGTGTTAACTCCTGCGGCTCATTAGTGAAAATTTTAAAACGAATTTTCTTAAGGTTTAAAGTAAGCTCAATTACATCCTCTAAAATTCCAGGGATTGTAGAAAATTCATGTTTGATTCCTTTTATTTTTACCTGAGTTATAACTGCTCCTGGCAAAGAAGAAAGCAAAGCCCGACGGAGAGTGTTGCCGATAGTTAGACCATAACCGGCATAAAGAGCCTCAATTTCAAAGACACCGATGTTATCTTTTTCGGAAATTTTTTTAATTTTAATTGGTTCACTTAAACGAATAAATTCCATGTGCCAAATTTGTCTAAATTTTCGAGCCGCTCAATCTGTGGCGAAGAAAATTTAGCCACAAATTTGAGCACCCCGCCCTATAACGACCAATTATTTCACGGTGCCAGGCTGTTGAATAGACTTGTCCCGCAAAGCGGGACTGGAGCCTATTCGGCTCCCGCCTGGCACTACTGGTATTCCTGTTTAGATTAAATAATAAGTTTGTCATTGTAAAGTTTAGTCGTTTTAGGGCGGGGTAAAGGTTTGGTAGATAAATTTTCTGCGACTTCATCTTGAAAATTTATACCAAGCCCTTTACCTGGAATAATACTCTACGACTAAATTGATGTTAAAAGGTGTCTGGATATTAGAAGGTAATGATGCAACCTTGGCTTCTAACTTTTCTTTATCTAAGGCGAGCCAACTTGGTGGTTCATATTTTTTTAATTGAGCTGACAGTTCTTTAAAAAGAGGTAAATTTTTTGAGGTGGGTTTAATAGTAATTATATCACCGATTTTTACTTCATAAGAAGGAATATTCACTATCTTATTATTAACTAAAATGTGGCTATGAGAAACCGTCTGCCTAGCGATAGAACGGGAAACCGCAAATCCTAACCTAAATATAACATTGTCCAAACGACGCTCTAATTTCTCTAAGATAATATTGCTCTCCCCCCCCTTTTTAAGAGCTCCCTTAAAGAAACGTCTAAATTGAGCCTCTTTTAAGCCGTAAGTTAGTCTTATTTTTTGCTTTTCCTGGAGTTGCTGTCCGAACTCAGAAAGGGCCCTTCTCCTATCTCGACCATGGACACCTGGACGATATGGACGTCTTACTACAGCACATTTCGGAGAAAGGCACCGCTCGCCTTTTAAGAAAAGCTTCTCTCCTAATGCTCTTTCTTTTTTTTCTTTTGGACCTCTTAGCATGCCAAATTTATACTCTTCTTACTTTTGGCGGTCGGGGGCCATTGTGGGGTATGGGAGTAACATCTTTAATCGATAAAATATTAAATCCCCGATTCGCCAATGAACGAATAGCCGATTCCCTGCCTCCACCTACGCCCCGGACAAATATATTAATATTTTGCGGCCCAGTTCGCCCTATCTTTTCAGCTATTGCTTCAATCACCTTTGAGGCTGCAAATGGGGTAGCTTTTTTAGGGCCAGAAAAGCCCAGCGAGCCAGCGGAAGCCCACGCAATAACATTACCCTTGGTGTCAGATACTGTCACAAGCGTGTTGTTGTAGGAAGCATGGATATAAATATTGCCAATATCCAGTTTTTTAGAGGAAATAGCCGGTCGTTCTGCTTGCCGAGTAACTGTTTTTTTTAGCAACTCACCTTCCTTTAAAACCTCTTCTTCAGTTTTTTGAACGATTTTTTTCTTACCCATGTTCGCTTTGCGAACCCACTAATTACCACTAATATAAGCTCGTTTCACTCGCTCCACGAATTACCACTAATATATTCGTGCTATTCGTCTCGTATTGGTGTCTATTAGTGGATTATCTTAATTCTACTTTTCTCTTTCCGCTGCCAGCAGTTCTTCGAACATTGCCTCTTACTGTCCGCGAATTTGTCCGCGTCCTCTGTCCTCTAGTAGGTAATCGTTTTATATGACGAATGCCTCGATAACTCTGGATTTCTATGAGGCGTTTAATATTACCCTGGATGTTCCGCCTCAACTCTCCTTCAATAACTAAATTCTTTTCAATGGCTTCTTTAATTCTATTTAATTCTTCTGTATTTAAATTCTTTGTCCTTTTATCAGGGCTAACATTGGCTAATTTTACAATTCGCTTAGCAGCTGGCCGGCCAATGCCGTAAATATAAGTCAAAGCAACCTCAATGCACTTTTCGTCTGGAATATTTATACCAAGTAGTCTCATGCTCGCTTTGCTCACCCACGAATTACCACTAATATATTCGTGCTATTCGTTTCGTATTAGTGGCTATTAGTGTATTATCCTTGTCTCTGTCTATGTTTGGGATTTTTACAAATTATATAAATTCGGCCTTTCCGCCTAATGACTTTGCATTTTTTACAAATTTTTTTTACTGAAGATCTGACTTTCATCGCTTCGCTTATAGCGACACTAATAACGAATTCACTCGAATGACACGAATATTTATTCGTAAATTCGTGTGCTATTCGTAATT
>CAYISL010000049.1:0-4683 GCA_964366075.1 uncultured Candidatus Saccharibacteria bacterium | reverse complement strand
ATAAATCCGAGACTGGTGAAGATCAAATTAAGTTGCAATAATTCTATAGAAATATACAATATTATTGCTTCGCGGTTCTGCATGGCGCTATCGTCTAGTCTGGCCTAGGACATCGGCTTTTCAAGCCGGTAACTCGGGTTCGAATCCCGATAGCGCTACAATAAATTTTGGTGTGAGGGCAAGCCCCGGTAACATGGGTTCGAATCCCATCAGGGCTGCTTAAAGATATTTGAAAACTTATGAGTAGCTGTCGGGTTACTTCTTTAGATACCTCCCCGCTCTGCAAAAACCTCCCTTAGGGGAGGTTTTTGCAGTATTTATTTTTTATCTGCCCAGATTACCATCGAATCCGAGAAACCACGTTTTCTGCGATCCAAACCAGTCTTAATAGTTACAATTTGGATATTAATAAACCCATTTTTAATAAGTTCGTTACACACAATATTTTCGTCTATCGGAACCGCTACTAATTTCTTTGCTCCATAAATATAATAATTGGCGTTTTTTAAGGCTAACATGCATAAATGTCTTTTTGACCCGACTAAATTGGAAATGTTTGTTATATAGGAACGATATTGCACCATTGAATCTGTTATAGATTCGGGACAAAAAGGCACCACCACTAAATCAGCTTTCAGCTTTTTTATAGAAGAGCTGTTTTGAGATATATTTAAAGGGTTCTCTTTAGAAACATCGCCGTACACCGGACCCTCTGTCTTCACCGCCGTAATTTCCCTAACCGCAAAAAAACCAAAATTAACTTTGGTATAACGTTCAAATAAATAATAAATAAAGTCAGCGTGCTCCTCGCCTGGCCTAGCTTTCTGGGTCGCTAAAGGATTCCGTCTGCCCGTGTGCCTCCTCATTATTTCGATATTTCTTGGATCAACGTCACTTGGGATAATAGTTCTTATCTCCGAGATCATAGAAAGAGCCTGAGCTTCGTCAGGTACTGGACCGTTGCCAACAATTAAAACAACAGAATTTGATGGGAGTTTCTTTCTGTTTTCTAAGAGCATTGTGTAGAAAGTCTTAGCGATAGTCATATCCTCTCTGTCCAGACCGCCATAATAATAATCTAGATAATCAATAGGGTCGAAGCCTTTGTATTTCTTAACGCCTTCATATTCCGCCTTAATTACGCTTCTCACGCCCAAGTCAGGATTAACTGTTATTCTTTCTAGCCCACTGCCGAGTCGGTAATAAAATTCCAATGTCTGAGGCAAATGAAATTTATCCGTTTTCTTCATCTCTTCTCTAATGAGTTCAAGATCAACAGGAGCAATGTCACGCATTAAAAACCGAAACCAGTGCATAGCATTCCATCTCACTCCTAATTTCTTATGTGCCCAAACTACAAAGGGGCTAGACGGAGTGTACCCCTCGCTGACAATATAATCTAATAATTCTATTGGGTGCTGAAATTGATGTGACCCATATCTGCTCTTCTTGTACGGATCTTTACGATCGAAAGCATTAGCTACAATCTCTCTAAGAAACTTGGCTTCTTTTAAGGAAAATTTTGACCCTGAGGCTATTTCTTCTATTAGTTCGCGCCTGCTTGATCCGCTAAATTCGTGCTTAAAGGCATCCAGTAGGTACAAATAATAATGATTAACCTCTCTAAAATTAATCAACTTGGTAGTACTGTAACTACAACTTTTCATATATTTTGGTTTTTTGCTAAGGAGACTTTTTTTCTAAGCACTGTATTATACTCTATTATACTTTCCTTTTTTATAAACCAAAAGGCCGGATATAATCCGGCCCTAAATCCTCGCACAGCTCTCACGGAGCTTTAATTGATTGGTGGCTTTCACGCCTTGCAAAAATTCTGCACAGCCTTAAGGCAATCTTCAGCGAGGCTGACGAGATGAGGGTAACATTGAGAAACTTCTTAAGCAGATATTTAATTATCTTACAATAGTAAATAAAAATCTGCCGTGCGTATTTTTACAGCCGGCAGATTTTTAAATTACTACTTTTTCCAGTTGTTCTGTATGCCTTTCTGCTTCTTTAAGTATTTGCTCTGCTGCCTTAAGATCTTTAAACAGTTTCTTAGAATGCCGAGTTTTTAATACCTGTCTAAAATGAGGAAGTAGTTTTTTAAGTAACTCAAGTTGTTCTCGCCATGCCCGCAACGGCCCTCTCAATAAAAAAGGTGAATCTTTCTTCCCAAGCAATCCCCGTTCAAAAAGATCAAGCACGCGGCGGAAATAAGTTATAGAAGCATATAAAGCCCACGTGATTCCTTGTCCAATGCTTCTCCGGCGACTCATCCGCTTCATTTCACGTTCCTGCTCTTTAGAAAAGATTTCTCCAAGGAATGAACTTTGGGGAGACTGCCATTCTTTAAGATATGTGCTTACTGTTTTACGGAAATCTTCTACTTTTGGTCTCTTCACCACTGCATTAAGAGCCCACTCCATCAGCCCATTTTCTTTAATGCCAGCTTCCTGGAGCCTGGCAAGTTCACAAGCGATCCCGTAGGGAAGCCAGTGTTTTACACAAACAAGCTCCCGTACTGCCTCTGGCAGTTTTGCAAATCGGATCGCATTCCGGATCACTTCTGGCGATCTTCCTACAAAACGAGCAAAAGCTGCATAACTCAGTTTACCGCCACTTGCCACATAAAGCATCCGAAAAAACTTATCATAAAATTCAGCTTCCTCATGCGCTGGCGGCCGAAAATGGATATTCTCAGAAGCCTGAAGTTTAAGTGCTTCTATAGGAGAAATATTAAAACAGACTGTTGTTTTAATACGCTCATCTCCTATATGAAGCTTGTAACAACCATGCGGTGAGTGATCACTACAACCCTCTTTTTGTAATTTTCGGCAAGCCCGCAAGCGTCGCTCTCCGGCAATGAGCACAAAATACTTTTCTCTGTGGGATTTAAGTCGCCGCACCGAAATGCCTGTTCCCCATACCGCATTGATTACCTTGAGGTGTTTTACGCATTGCGCTTTTGTGAATAAAGCTAAGGTAATCGGGTTAATAAGCCCTTTTAGCGCAATATCGTCGGCAAGCACCTCAATTTCGAAAAAACTGCGGCGAGGCTGGGGAAGAATATTGATAAAATCGAGAGGAATTCGCTTATCTTTAACAGTATAGGACTTCTTTTTCGGCTCTACTTTAAATACTGCCTTACTTTTCATTACTTACCTCCTTATCAAAGTTTTTAAAGATTTCTGCCGTAATAATAGAATAAAAATTGCCCCAATGTCTAATTGGAGCAATTTGGATTAAAAGATACTTTTATAAAAACTTATTTGGCGTCTTTAAGTGCTTGCTCAATAACTTGCTGAAAAACACTAAAGGGCTGGGCACCACCGACGAAAATATCGTTAATAAAGAAAGCCGGCGTTCCATCCACGCCATAACTTTGACCATCCTTAAGATCTTTTTGAACTTCGGAAGCCATTTTCCCAGAATCTAAACAATCATTAAATTTAGCGGCGTCTAATCCTAAATCTTTAGCATATTGTTTTAAATTAGCGATATCTAATACTTGCTGGTTTTTAAATATCTTATCTTGGTATTCCCAGAATTTTCCTTGTTCATCAGCACATTCACTTGCCTCAGCCGCTTTTTGAGCAAACTGATGAAAACCTAACGGAAAGTCTCTGTAGACAAATTTAACTTTTCCGGTTTTTATGTAGCTCTCTTCTATTTGCGGAAAAGTTTCTAAATAAAACTTCGCACAGAAGGGGCACTGATAATCGCTGAATTCAATGATGGTAACCGGTGCGTTTTTTGAGCCTTTAACAGCATCTTCTTCGGCGCTAACCTGAACTTTCGAAGGCTGATTCACTGGCTGCCCATTATTATTTCCTCCCCCAAGAGAATCAAATTTACTGTATAACTTAAAAGTCATATACGAATTTGCCAAAGTCAGCACCAAAAGTATACCAATTAAAATTGTTAGCAAGTCTGGTTTTTTCATATTTTTGAAATTATTAATATCCTTACTTTATATCATTAAATCCTATTATTTGCAAACTAATTTTTGTAAAGGTAGAAAATCTTGATACAATTAAATATCAAAATGAAAATTCTGGCTATTGAAACAAGTTGTGATGAAACAGCAATGGCGATCGTGGAGGCAAAAGGCGGATTAAAAAGTCCGACTTTTAAAATCATCCACAATTTTGTCTCTTCTCAAATTAAAATCCATCGGCCATATGGCGGCGTAGTCCCGAACTTAGCCAAAAGAGAACATATTAAAAATCTTCCGATTCTTTTTAAAAGAATAATGAATAATGAATTAAGAATAAAGAATAAAAAAACAAAAGACATAATTCATAATTCTAAATTCGTAATTCCCAATATCGATCTAATCGCCGCCACTGTTGGCCCGGGACTCGAACCAGCACTTTGGACCGGAGTTAATTTTGCCAAAGATTTAGCAAAGAAATGGCGAAAGCCGATTATCGGCGTTAACCATTTAGAAGGACACCTCTACAGCAGTTTGCTACAACAAACTGCTGTAAATCAAAAATTAAAAATCAAAAATCAAAAATTAGGAATAAAATTCCCGGCTAGTGCCTTAATTGTCAGCGGCGGTCATACGATTTTACTTTTAATGAAAGATTTGATTCATCGGAGGAAATTATGAGAAACTGGGGATGATGCTGTTGGAGAAGCCTTTGATAAAGTTGCTAAAAGATCGGAAGAGCACAC
>CAYISL010000048.1:3062-4698 GCA_964366075.1 uncultured Candidatus Saccharibacteria bacterium | reverse complement strand
TTTTGGGTAGTCCTGCTGAACCTAAACCTTCAAAATTATCTCTACCTAAAGGCATAATTAATAATTAATTCTATTTTCTAAATTCTAATTTCTAGATTCTGTTTTTAATTATATCACTTCCCTGATACTCAAACCAAGAGCGATAGCTAAAAGCGGTCCTAATTCACCGACCAAGGGTTCAAGTTTATCAGGATAATTAATCTTACTAAAAGGATCGGCTTTCAAAACTGGCAAAGATAATTGTTCTTCAATATACTTTCTCAACCCCGGCAGATTAGCTTCGCCCCCGGAAAGAATAAGGCGTTCCGGCCGTCGTCCATAAGACCTCTCAAATAAATCCCTCACCCGTCTTACTTCATTTATCATAACATCAATGAAAGGAAATAGTAATGTGGGTAAGTCAGCCTCGGCTCCCACAACCTCCAAACCCCTGGTTTTTTTCAAATCCTCAGCCCGACGAACATTAATACCTAAACCATTAGCAATAGCTTGGGTTAAATTGGCTCCGCCAATGTCGAAAACCGACATCGTCTTCAACAATCCTCTTTCCACAATAGAAATACTCGTTGATCGAGCTCCAATATCAAGAATTAAAGTTAAAACTGGTTCATTGCCAACTAAGATTCGCGCCGAACTGATTGTTTCTAATTCTAAAGCGATCAAATTTAAACCAGCGGCGGCAAAAATGTTTTGGTATTTTTTGATTATTTCCGTAGGAATCGAAATTAAAAGCACTTGCTGCCTCTTTAGGCCCTCGGGAGTATCTCGTTCCCCAACAATAGTCCAATCAAGACTGACTTCCGATAGAGGCAGAGGGATATATTGGCGCGCTTGATAATACATCGTCTTCTCTACTTCATCTTTCGGCATTAGGGGAATTTCTAATAGAGTAACAAAACTTGAAAAAGCAGGTAATGAAGCCACGGCTTCCTTAGATTTAACCCGCGTATTTCTCAGAAGAATTTTTAAAAGCTCAACAGTAGTTCCTTCAAACATTTTTAAACTGGGAGTCTGAATCGCATCATTAATTCGCTCCAGATGGCCGTAAGTTTCTAAAATGCCGTAATTTTTTAAAGCTGGTCTATTACCAGCTAAACCGGCTCGAGATATCTCTGCTAATTTAATAGAAGTGGTACCAATATCAATACCTAAATAAGATTCGCTTCCAAAAAGTGATTTTAGGGAATGGAAAAATTTAGAAGCCATTGCCAAGTAGTAGAAATTCGACTTATTTTATTTCTCGCGATATTCGACTATTTGTATAACTATATCATTTCTGCCAAGTAGTGATGTCTGGATAAACTTGATTTGCTCTTAGCGAGCAGTCGAATTTTCACTACCTGGCATTGCAAAAGATTTACCTTTTTATTATAACATAGATGTTCCTGAAGTTTTAAATTTTAAAACTAGAAATCCATTTCGGATACACTTCCGCTACCGCTCAACCGCCCAGGGCTTCGACTGAGCTCAGCCGAATGTCCGAGCGGCTTCGCTGACGCCTCGGCTTCGCTCGCCCCGCCTGCTCTGTCGTACAGAAGCTCACGGAGGCAAAAAAGCTTGGTGTCGAGCGAAGCGAGACATTTTTGCAGAGAGGCACCGGGTAGTATACGCTGGAGAAACTACACACCGGATCTGG
>CAYISL010000048.1:0-3052 GCA_964366075.1 uncultured Candidatus Saccharibacteria bacterium | reverse complement strand
CCCCCGCGCCTCCCCCCCCCCCGCCATTCGGCAAATTTCCAAACGGGCCGGGGCACCCTGCCCGCTCAGCCTCCCGCCTATGGCGAGGCTCGCCTTTGGCGGCAGAGCCGCGCGGAACTATATCCGAAATGGATTTATTTTATGAATCTCTTAAAAATTAAAAATTTTATCTTAGATCTCCTTTTCCCCATTCGCTGCCCGGGTTGTGGGGTTATTTTGGAATCCAAAAGTGATGCGGCAACAAAATTAATCTGCCAGAGCTGTCTTGAATCTGTTGATATCAATAGCGGATTTTTCTGCCCTGTTTGTCTTAAACGTTTGCCTTCAACTAAAATTTGCCATCCCGGATCTTATTCTTTAGCGGCTGCTACTTCTTATAAGGACTCAGTAATTAAAAACGCTCTCTGGTATTTTAAGTATCAGTCGGTTCAAGGACTTAAAAAAGAATTAGGAAGTCTGATGATTAGATATTTAAAAACGCTTGATATTAAAAATTTGGAGTCGTATATTCTGGCGCCAATGCCCCTTCATCCTAAAAAACAAAGGCAAAGAGGATTTAATCAGGCTGATCTTTTAGCCGAGGTTATTGCTGGGGTCTTTCATTTGCCGATTGTCCATCCTTTAATTAAAACTCGTTATACAGAAAGCCAGACAAAAACCAAAAATTGGGAAGGAAGAAAAGAAAATATGAAAGACAGTTTTCGAATCGTTCCCGAAGCTAATATTTGCGGCAAAAATATTTTATTAGTTGATGATGTTTTTACTTCTGGCGCCACAATGAACGAAGCAATTGCCGTCTTAAAGGAGGGCGGCGCCAAAAAAGTTATCGGCTTAGTGCTTGCGAAAGGCTAAATCTAAGGACTTGCGGAGTCCTTAGATTTAGTAAATATAAATATCCACTAATAGCCCCTCTTTGTCTAACAACAAAGCGCGGTCGTGGTAGGGATCAAGAATATTTTTTCCTATCCAAACCCACCACTCTTTTGATAAAAAATCCGGATCCGTTCTATAACGATCAAAACAGCCTTTATAATTAATGTTCGCTCTTTCGACAAACTGCCGACAATTTTCATCCCAAGCAACAATAGTATTATTGGGATCAGGAACCTTACAAGAAGACAAGGAATTCAGGTAATTCTGACAACTACCTTTCAGATAATACATTTCTGAACGGGGAATAGTCGGGCAGTTGCGCGGCAAAGAAGGAATAAAATCATAGGTGTTTTCCAAATAGCCGGTGCATTTATTTAATCGTAGATTACGGCCAAAAGCGCTAACTGACGAGTAAATATAAACCATATTGTCTTTCTCTAAATTGATATCACTTGGTTGAGTAAATCCAAAAGGATCATAAACCTCGATGGCTTGAGGAATAATAAGATCTTCTCTATTACTTTTAATCCGCCAACCAGAAATATTAATTTCCTCTTTAAGATCATAAGCCGCCCTAAGCGTAATTCGAGCTGGATAATTAGAGTAAGCCGATGCCGAGACTCCGGAAATCCTTACTTTTTTAAAATATGGCGAAAGATCCTCAACTTTAAACCCTTCAGGAGGAGTGTAAGGTGAAGAAAAAGTTGAAGAAGGAGGTAATTTAGATATCTCTTTAGGTTGAGGGGGAGGTGAGGTGCGTTTCGATGACAAAATAGGAGGCTCGGTAGCACTAAATTTCGGCAATAATGTCGAAAAGTGAGTGCCTAAATAAAAAATCAAAGCCATCGCCACTACTAATAAAATTATACCTAAATACTTATTCACTTTTAGATAACGAAGTTAATTAATCTCTGGGGTACAAAAATTACTCTTTTAATACCTTGACCGGATAAAATCTTTTTAATCCGCTCTTGATTTAAAGCAAGCTTTTTCGCCTCTTCCTGGGAAATATTTATCGGTACTGAAATTCTATCTCTTATTTTGCCGTTAATTTGGATTACTAATTCGAAAGTATGCTCTTTGGCTAACTCGGGATCATATTTCGGCCAAGACTGGCTGTGAATAGAAACCGTTGACTGATGGCTGATGACCCATTCGGCTTTACTCAGGGTCAATCCTGAGCTTGTCGAAGGATTGACTGATGACTGATGACTGATTTGTTGCCAAAGTTCTTCTGCCAAATGCGGAGCAAAAGGGGCCAGTAATTTAGAATATAGAATGTAGAATGTAGAATGTAGAATTTTTTGTTTTTCGGCTTCGTTTAAAAGAATCATCAAAGAACTAATAGCCGTGTTGAATTTAAAATCCTCGATATCTTCAGTAACCTTTTTAATCGTCTGGTGCAATAATTTGTCTAATTTTTTATTTTCTTTATTCGTAATTCGTAATTCATAATTCATAAATAATCTATAAACTCTTTGCAAGAATCTGTGCATTCCAATAATCCCCTGGGGATTCCAGGGCTTTACATCTTCTAAGGGCCCCATAAACATTTCGTAAAGACGAAGAGAATCAGCTCCAAATTCCTTGACCAACATATCAGGGTTAATGACATTACCACGCGATTTGGACATCCTTTGACTATCAGCCCCCAAAATCAAGCCCTGGTTAACTAATTTTTGAAAAGGCTCTTTGGTAGAAACTAATCCTAGGTCGTATAGAAATTTATGCCAAAAGCGAGCATAAAGAAGATGAAGAACCGCATGTTCGACGCCCCCTAAATAAAGATCAACCGGCATCCAATATTTCTCTTTTTTAGGGTCGACAAATCTTTTATTATTTTTTGGATCCAAATATCTTAAATAATACCAGCAAGAACCTGCCCATTGGGGCATAGTGTTGGTTTCTCTCTTAGCCGGGCCGCCACACTGAGGGCATTTGGTATTAACCCACTTGTCAATAGCCGCTAAAGGCGATTCGCCGGTTCCTGTTGGCTGATATTTTTCAACTTTTGGTAATTTTAAAGGCAAGTCTTCTTCTGGAATCGGAACCCACCCGGGATTTAATAATTCGCCCTTGCTAAATTTACTCCTAAATTTTGACTTTTGATTTTTGATTTTTGATTTTTCCACTAATTTTCTGCAAGAATCGCAGAAAATTAGTGGAATTGGTTCTCCCC
>CAYISL010000047.1:0-4798 GCA_964366075.1 uncultured Candidatus Saccharibacteria bacterium | reverse complement strand
GAGGAAAGAAGTAAACCCATAACCTTTCTGAAAGGAGATGTATGATAATGATAAAAAAACTTCCTATTCTCATTGTGCTTATTCTGTTCTTTTTTGGTAGCTTTGTGGGAAGCACAGTGACTACAGTGGCTACGGCTGGAGAAGAAGGGCTTTGGGCGTGGGCGCAAGATTACCCGAACCCCTTTTTTGAAGATGATGCCATTTGGGTGTTGGATCAACAATGCAACGAGTATCCAAATCCTTTTGTCGTCCAAGACTCCGTCACCTTAAATACGGAGAGTAGTTTTTATACTTCTCAGGTGGTAAACACTTCGGCAAATACTTCAGCAAATACTTACAGATCTACTGATGGAATGGAAGTGCTAACAGCTACTTGTGAATGGAGTATGACTATGCCACCTAACCAATTTGCCACCTGTGAGGATGTCGAGTTAGTATATTTGACTGATGGCATGCCGGTTAAGGCTCGGCCACCCAACCAATCTTTAATATCATTGTTGGGATGCCGAGAAGATAGCGATGTTCATCTGACAGAGGTGAAATGGAAATGGCAGGCACAAAAATTTACCCTGCCGGGTACGGGGCTTACATTGAGAATTGACGGCCGGAATGGTTGGTATGGATTTGACGGCTAAATCGTCGTCTAATACGAGATAGTCTTAGATCCATTCACTGGAGGGAATCCAGTGAATAAATTAGATGCCCTTAGGGTTATGAAACCCAGGGGCATTTTTATATTACTAACATCATAAAAATCATAATAAAAAATAAAAAGCCGTCCGGATTGTTTTTATTAATATAAACAAGGGCGGCTTTTAAGTTAGGAAACTTAGGTAAGGTTTCAGTGCTTTCCGCCTGGTGGGATGTCTTAATCTTTGTAGTGCTTTCTCTCTGATTTGACGGACTCTTTCTCTTGTAAGATTGTATTTATCCCCGATAGCCTGTAGAGTGAGAGGTTCTTCACCATTCAGACCGAAATAAAGAGAAATGATTTCAGCTTCCCGAGCGGTCAATGTGTCTAAAGCGTGGTCAATGGCTGCTTTTAAGGCCTCGTCTAAGATAGGTTTGTCAGGCGGTGGCTGATGGTCGTCTTCTAAAATATCTATCAGAGAATGGTTATCGCTTTTATCGTGAGAACCGAAAGGTTAATCCAAAGACAGGTAACTATCCTTAAGACTTAAAGTGAGTTTTACTTCACCTTCGCTTCTTTTTGATTTCTTTTTTAATCTCCCGACAACCTCTTTAATAATTTCTTCTTCTGAAACCTCTCTCCCCAATTCTTGTTCCAGCCGTTCAGTTATTTTTATTGCGCTCACTAAGTCACCTACTCTATTTAGAGGGAGCCGTACAATACGCGATTGAGTAGCTAAAGCCGTAAGGATTGCTTGCCTTATCCACCAAACTGCGTAGGAAATAAATTTAAACCCTCGAGTCTCGTCAAATTTTCCAGCCGCTTTAATCAATCCCTCGTTGCCGGCGCTAATTAAATCAATAAGAGGTAGACCCCGGTATCCTTTAGCTACACTTACAACAAACCTTAGATTCGATGCAACAAATTTTTCTAAGGCCGTTTCATCTTCCCTAATCCTTCCAGCTAACTCACGTTCCTCTTCAGCACTACTGATTAAAGGCACTTTTCCGATTTCTTCTAAATACAACCCCAAAGAGTCGATCCCAACCGAACCTTTTCTACGATTTGTTTGCATTCACACTTCTTCCTTTTTAAATTGTTAAGTTTCAAATTTGCTTAGTACGCCCACCAGTCGCCTCAATTTTGAGGCGAACCCCGCCTAACTCTGTTAGGCGGGGAGTCGCCGCCCCGATTAATCGGGGCGCCGCTCCAATTGGAGCGAGCCTCGCTCCTTCGGAGCGGGAGCCTCGTCCAAGTTTTTATTTCTAAAACTTGGACGGGAACCCACAATAATTCTTTTGATATTGCGTCGTCCCGCACTACTCTTCAAATATTTTTCTCGCTGTTTTGCTTCAGAAATCGAGCTAATAGTTTCCGTGTAGATTAACTTCCATGGTCGAAATGACTTAGTTGCTTTTACTTTTCCGTTATTATGATAACACATACGCTGTTTTAAGTTATTTGTATAACCCACATATGTTTTAGGAGATTTTAGGCTTAATAGGATATAGATTTTAAACATGATGAATTTTGTACCCCGTGAGGGATTCGAACCCCCGACCGTCTCCTTAAGAGGGAGCTGCTCTACCAACTGAGCTAACGGGGCAAATGATACTTGTATTCTCGCGGACATCACGGGACCCTCGAAACCGCAACTGTTCGTTTTCGACTCGTAGGCGTTTTCGGGGAGAGGCAATTGCTCTACCAATTGAGCTATGGGCGCCTAAATTCAGAGTATATTTGATTTCCAAAAAAATTGGAAGGTTCTATTTCATTAAATTCGAAGTTACGGCAGATAGAAGGATAATGCTTAAAATAGCGATAATAACACCCACAACCTGATGATATTTTAGTTTTTCACGGTTGATAAATATTCCTAAAATTACTGTAATCGCGATGTAGCTCTCGCTGATTGTTGTCGCGATGGCGATCGGAATGAGGCTCGTCGCAAAGGCGTAAAATAGCCAGGCGGCATTATCAAGCACGCTGACTACGAGTACTAACCGGGGATGGCGTTTGATGTCAGTAATGATACCTCTAAACTCACCCTTGGCAATCAGGTAGATAACACAGAGGATTGTAAAGAAGGTATTTGTAAACCAGATGGCCATGAGAGGTGAGATTTTTTGGCTTGATACACCGATTAGGAAGTTAACAAGCCCCATAATAATGGAACCTGCTCCGGCGAGAATGACGCCACGCTCAAAGATTCGCTTGTGGTAGTGGAGGTGTGTATGATGGATGGTGACCGCAAGCACGATGCCAAAGAAAGTCGTTGCTATAAGAAGTGCTTGAAGAAGCGAAAGCCGTTCACTCCAGAAGATAACAGAGAGCGCGACGACGACCGGTAACTCTACCCCAAGAACAGGCTCGACAATCGCGATTTTCCCTCTTTTCAGGGCTTCGAAATCAAATAAGGCGGCGAAAAAAATTACGACGCTGGTTAATGAAAGAAGGATAAGAAAGACAGGATTCGCAAAAGTTACACCTAACTCGTCTTGGATGAATGGGAAAAGTACGATAGAACCAGCGATGCCAATCCAGAATAACGTTCTGAAATCGCCGATGACACGCACCGCTTTTTGGATAATAAAATCGCCGAATCCCCAAGCAAAAAGAGCGAGGAAAGCGAGTATAATTCCTTCGATTATCATAAAGTTTGCGCGCCCTGAAGGATTCGAACCCTCAACCTCCTGGTCCGAAGCCAGGCGCTCTATCCGTTGAGCTAAGGGCGCAGGATTGTTAAATTTAGATTATAATAATAAATAATGAAATTCAATATTCCAAAAGAAGTTTTTTCGGTTTATCAAAAATTGGGAAAAACTGGATTTCAGGCTTATCTTGTTGGTGGTTGCGTGCGTGATCTTCTATTAAAGCATAAACCTAAGGATTGGGATATTGCTACTAATGCCAAACCAGAGGAAATTCAAAAAATATTTCCCGAATCCATTTATGAAAACACTTTTGGCACTGTTGGAGTAAAAACCGCCGCCCTCGAAGAGGGCGAGCCTCGCCCAAAAGGGCGGGAATCCCAAGATTCAACCCTTAAAGTAATAGAAATTACTACTTTTCGGAGAGAAGAAAAATACAGCGATCTTCGCCATCCAGATAAAATTGAATTTGCCAAAACTATAGAAGAAGATTTAGCCCGTAGAGACTTTACGGTAAATGCCCTTGCTCTCAATATAGGGGCATCGGATGCCCCAAATATTAACGTCAATAATAGGACATCCGATGTCCAAAATATTGTTGACCCGTTTAACGGCCAGGCTGACTTAAAAAACAAGTTAATCCGGGCGGTTGGCGACCCTGACAAAAGATTTTCGGAAGATGCTTTGCGTTTAATGCGGGCAGTGCGGTTTACTGCAGAGCTGAATTTCCAGATTGAAACAAAAACCGCTGAAGCGATTCTTAAAAACGCGGAGAAATTATCAGCCATTTCCAAGGAGCGAATCCGCGACGAACTCCAAAAAATAATCTTAACCGAACACGCGGCTGAAGCCGTTGAACAGCTTCAAAAATTAAATCTTTTGAAGCACATTATCCCAGAATTAGAGGAAGGAATCGGAATTATGCAAAATAAACACCATACTTTTGCAGTCTGGGATCATAATTTAAGAAGTTTGGATTACGCCGCTAAAAAGAATTATTCTTTAGAAATTAGATTAGCTTCATTATTGCACGATGTGGCAAAACCTAGGGCTAAAAGAGGCGAAGGGCCCGATTCGACTTTTTATGGCCATGAGATAGTTGGGGCAAGGATGACCTCTAAAATTCTTGAGCGTTTGAGGTTTTCTAAAAAAATAATAGAAAAAGTGGTCAAGTTGGTAAGATACCATCTTTTTTATTATGACACTGAATTTGTAACTGACTCTTCGGTGAGGCGTTTAATCCAACGAGTGGGTCCGGAAAATATTTATGATTTGGTAAGAGTGCGAGAAGCTGATCGCATTGGTTCTGGTGTTCCTAAAGCAGTTCCTTATCGGCTGCGCCATTTCCTTTATCGAGTGGAAAAAGTGATGAAAGAACCGGCTGTTTCCTTACGTCACCTTCAAGTTAATGGCAATGAGGTGATGAAAATTCTTAAAATTCAGCCGGGACCAAAAGTCGGGATGATTTTAAATGCTGTTTTTGAAGAAGTATTGGATGATCCTAAAAAAAACGAGA
>CAYISL010000046.1:0-4826 GCA_964366075.1 uncultured Candidatus Saccharibacteria bacterium | reverse complement strand
ATGCCTTTAGGTAGAGATAATTTTGAAGGTTTAGGTTCAGCAGGACTACCCAAAAGACAATTTGCGGTAGGTTGGCCATGGCGATTATTACTCCTCAGTGTTGTGGTGTTAGGATTAACAGTCTTTGTTTGGGCTGGTTTAAGTTTTGGATATAAGCCTTTTTTGATTAGCCAAATAAATAAGCTTGATAAAGAGATTAGTGATCTTGGAAAAGTTATTTCTCTAGAAGATCAAGGGAATCTTTTAATTTTCTATTCCCAAATTGCTAATCTTTCCCAAATTTTGAAAAACCATATCGTCAGTTCCAAAGTATTTCCCTTACTTGAGCAGATAACTAATCGAAAGGTGTACTATAACAAATTCGATTTGTCACTGCTTGATAGGGGATTATCTTTAGAAGGACAAGCCCAATCCTTAGAGACCCTAGCTCAACAGTTAGAAAGCTTTAAGGAGACGCCGGAAATCGAACGGATAGCAGTTAAAGAAGCTAAACTTTCAGGGACGACAGCGCAGTTTAGTTTAAAATTATTTCTGAAAGATAATTTTTTAAAATTTAAATAAATGAGACCATCAAGCAAAAGAATAGTGAGTATTTTATTGGCCTTATTGTTTTTTGTCGCTGCCATTGTATTTTATTCGACTTTTATTAGAAAAGAATTCGCTGATATTCAGAAGTTAAGAGGGGAGCAGGCCGCTAAAAATCAAGTATTGGCTGAACAGCAAAACGCGGTAACGCAAATTAAGGCTCTTCTTCAACAATACGGGGGCATAGCTCAGCTTCAAGAGACGCTTTCCTCAGCTCTACCCCAAGGCGAAGATTTGGCTAATGTTTTTTCTCAATTCAATGCAATTGCTGCTAATAATAAAGTGAGTATCCAGTCAATAAATATCGAGGCCGCCCCGATTAGGACTCCACCAGATTCCTTAGTTCAGGGTTATGGTGTTTTAAAATTTAGCTTGAGAGTTGCTGGCTCCTATGAAGCGTTTAAGTCATTTATTCAGGCTTTGGAAACAAATATTCGAGTGTTGGATGTTAAGGGGATTAGATTAGAATCGATGGTAGCTCCAAGCCAGAGAACTATTTTAAGTATTTTCACCTACAGTTTAGTGGTCGAGGCTTACTATCAAACAAAATAATAAATATGGCTATTGTAGTTAGAGAACGGAAAACAGCCTTTAATTGGTTTAGCTTGACCGTTTGGATTTTATTGATTGCTTTGGTTTTCGGTCTTGCCTATTTTTTATTTTTCAAACAGCCAGAGTGGGTTGAAATATTAAAACCGCCCGGCTATGAAAATACCACTAAGTTAGCAAAGATTCATCTGGATCCTAGCGAAGTAATTCAGAGCGAGGTTTTCAAAAGTCTTAAACAATATAGTGAGCCGCCCACTATTGGAGAAATTGGCCGTCCTAATCCTTTTTTGCCGTATTAAAATCAAAAATCAAATATCAAATATCAAAAATCAAAATGATTGTTGCTAATGAGAATTTCTTATAGGAATTCTCATTAGCTTCCTAAATTTTGCATTTTGACTTTTGAATTTTGAATTAAATTTCGCATGGATGATAAAATCCTTTTTCAAGCTCTACTTAAGAGGAATCTTTTATCCCCTGATCTAGCTCAAGAAATTTTAAAGGAAGCTACCCTTGCAAAAAAAAGTGCTGAATTTTTACTTTATGAACGCCGCTTAATTGATCAAGTAGCGGTAGCTGAAGTTAAAAGCGAGATATTAAGCATTCCTTATCAAAAGGTAGATATCGGAGCTATTGACGAAAAATTACTTTCTTTAATCCCCGAAGAGGTTTCTCGGAATTATCGGGTAGCGCCATTGGAACACACCCAGAATATGTTGATAGTGGGGATGGTTCGGCCTGATGATGCGAAGGCCCAAGAAGCTTTAAAATTTACGGCTAAAAAATTGGGCGTAGATTTGGGTGTCTATCTCATTACGCCTTCAGATTTAGAATTAGTTTGGAGAAGATACTCGCCTTTTAAAAGCGAAATTGAGGCGGCGGTGAAAGGCCTTCAAATAAGGCCTGGCAGTAGAACTTTAGCCGCCGAGCAAAGAATAATTCGCCTTGAGGAGGGAGTGGCTTTATCCGAGGAAGCCCCGGTCATTAAAATTGTAGCCTCTTCTTTAAAAGAAGCAGTAGAACAAAAAGCTTCTGACATTCACTTTGAGCCCCAACGGACGCGGTTAAGAATCCGATTCCGAATGGATGGTGAACTACAGGAAGTTTCCTCCTTGCCATTAGAGCTTCATCAGCCCATTATTTCCCGCATTAAGGTTTTAGCTAATCTCAAAATTGACGAGAACCGTGTTCCTCAAGACGGTCGCTTTCGAACTATAATTTTCGATAAAGAAATCGATTTTCGAGTATCCACCTTTCCTACTGCTGCTGGCGAAAAGGCAGCTTTAAGAGTTCTTGACCCGGCTATTGGTCTTAAAGGATTTCAGGAATTAGGGTTGAGTGGATATAATGCTAAAACTTTGGAGAAAGCAATCCAAAGACCCTTTGGCATGATTCTTCTTACCGGACCAACGGGTTCGGGCAAAACCACAACTCTTTATGCCGTCTTTCAAGTTCTCAATAAAGAGGATGTCAATATTGTTAGCTTAGAGGACCCAGTTGAATATTCTGTTGAAGGAGTCAATCAATCTCAGATCCGGCCGGAAATCGGCTACGACTTTGCCTCTGGATTAAGGCAAATTGTTCGCCAGGACCCAGACGTTATTATGGTCGGTGAAATTAGAGATGTCGAAACCGCCGCTTTGGCAGTTCATGCCGCTTTAACCGGTCATATCGTTCTTTCAACCCTTCATACCAATAACGCCATCGGCGTGATCCCCCGTCTTATTGATATGAAAGTCGAACCCTACTTATTGCCTCCATCTTTAAATTTAATGGTAGCCCAGCGATTGGTGTCCCGGCTTTGCCCTCATTGTAAAAAAGCTACCGTGGCAGCTAATGACCTTCAAAAAATTATCAAGAAAGAATTGGATGATTTCCCTTCTTTAGAACGGGAGAAAATTAAATTCGCGGAACCTTTTCAGATTTTCCATTCTCAAGGGTGTAAGGCCTGTAAAAATAAAGGGGTTTTAGGACGGGTGGCAATTTTTGAAATGTTCTCTATGACTTCGGAGTTAGCAGAAATTATTACTAGCAGTCCTTCAGAAGCTAAGATAACCGAGGAAGCAAAACGGCAGGGGATGATTGCTTTACGCCAAGACGGGATATTAAAAGCTCTAGAGGGGTTGATTTCCATAGAGGAGGTTTTACGGGAAACTGCGGAAAGTGTATAAAGGGCTTTGTCCAAAATTTCGAGCCCTAAGGTGGTCGGAGGACGAAGAAATTTTGGTAACAAAACCTTTACCCCGCCCTATAACGACTAAGGCAAATTATGATAAAATTAATACAAGATCAAACCTGATTTCCTGGAGCGCAAGGCGAGGGCTGAATAAGCCCCAGTCCCGCCCTTTTAAGAAGAAATTTCTTAAAAGGGCGGGACAAGTCTATTCAACAGCCTTGCGCCGTGGGAACACCGGTCGTTATAGAGCGGGGTGCTCAAATTTATGGTAAAATTTAACTGCACTTCGCTACGCTTCGTTTGTAAATTTTAATAAATTTGGCACATGGATGATTTTAAACAAAAATTAAATAGTTTACTTTTAACGGCGGTTCAACAGATTGCTTCAGATTTGCATATTGCTGTTGGCCGACGGCCGACTTTGAGAATTGATGGCGTTTTAATTCCTTTAAGCAAAGAGCCTATTTTAACCCCGGAGATGACAGAAGGATTAGTGATGGCTCTTCTAACTGAAGAAAAAAAGGCTAAGTTTTTAAAAAACCGAGAGCTGGACTTTTCCTATACCTATGAAGATAAAGCCCGGTTCCGTACCAATGTGTATTTCCAGCGGGGTTATATAGCAGCGGCCCTGCGTTTAATTCCTTCGCAAGTAAGAACAGTAGAGGAACTAAATTTACCCCCAATTCTTCATGATTTTACTCGTCTTTCCCAAGGCTTTATTTTGGTAGTGGGGCCAGCCGGTCACGGAAAATCTACCACTCTCGCTGCCTTAATCGACGAGATCAACCACAAAAGAACTGAACACATTATCACCATTGAGGACCCAATTGAGTATGTATTTATCCAGGATAAAAGCATTATTTCTCAACGCGAATCAGAAACTGATACCCTAAGTTTTCACCGGGCTCTAAGGTCAGTTTTGCGCCAAGATCCAGATGTGATTATGATCGGTGAAATGCGAGACCCAGAGACGATGGCTACGGCTATGACAGCAGCGGAAACTGGCCATCTTGTCTTTTCCACCCTTCACACTAATTCGGCTAGTCAGACAATTGACCGAATTATTGACAGTTTTCCGGCCACTCAACAGGGTCAGATCGTCTCTCAATTATCCGCGGTTTTGGTGGGTATTGTTTCTGAACGTTTAATTCCTCGCTTGACTGGCGGGAGACTCCCAGCCTGCGAAATAATGTTGGTTAATGCGGCGGTAAGAAATCTGATTCGGGAACGAAAGACATACCAAATTGATTTAGTTATTGAAACCAGTCTTCAGGAAGGAATGATTTCTTTAAATAGGTCATTGGCGGGCTTGGTAAAGCGTAAAGAAATTTCTTTAGAAAATGCCGAACTCTATTCTTTGAATCCTGCCGAGTTAAGAATTCTATTAGAACAAGCATAAGATAATCACACAAATATATATGCTAATATTTGCGAATAGTTTGCTAATTAGTAATCGTATTATAACGCATTCGCATATTATTCGCTTTCATTCGCAAACTTATTAGCGTGTTATCTC
>CAYISL010000045.1:0-4854 GCA_964366075.1 uncultured Candidatus Saccharibacteria bacterium | reverse complement strand
ATCCTTTTTCTAAAAATAACTTATAACTATTTAATTGTATTTCTACTAAATTGGGAAGAGGGTGTAAATGTTTGGGATAGTTTGAAAAATATTTAATCATAACGAAGGATGACGTTTAGATTAAGCTAACCAGAGTAATAAAAGATATAGAAACTGACCCTAAAATAGGGCTTCTATACAGCTCTTCTACGATAATTTATTTATATTTCCAAGTCAAAGTTTTGAAAAGCTTAAAGCTCGAAGCTGAGGGCTTTTGCTATTGCTTTTATTATCCTCTGTGAGGTTAGCCCTGCTTCTTTATGAACTTTAATTTTAATGTCTTTTACTGACTCTAATTTAATTTTACTCCTTTTTAATAGCGTGTCAAGTGTGGATAGTAAATTATCCGTGGATTCGGTTGTTTTTTTATAAATTCTCTTGTTGTCAAAAACAATCACCTCAATCCCCGACCTCCCCATCTCTCCTGCTTTCTCGATTTTAAAAATTAATTTTGCCATATTTAAATCGTAGCAGAAAAAATTTTAAAAAACAAATAAAAACCCCGCCAAGTGCTTTCGCTACTTAGCGGGCTGGGGAAATAGGGACAACGGTTCTAGCTCAAAAGACGAATACGCCCTGAAGCTGCCGAACCTGGCAATACTTCCCGCCATCGTACTTAATGAGAGCTTTCTGATATTTCTCCCTCAGCGATTGCGGTGGCGCAAAGGGCTGGGTTTCGTCCCTGGCCGTCTTCTCGTCGATGACCTGCTTGGCCTCTCCTAAGAAGTCCATCCAGAAGCCTCGTTCCTCTTCGGTCATTTTGGAAAGCGTCCCATCATCGAGAGCAATCCCCTGTTGCACAGTAAATCCTCCACACATAATTCTGTCTCCTTTCTTTATGAAATCTAAAACTGACTATCGTCAGTTTTATAACCATTATAAATATAGCACGCTCTTAGAATTGTGTCAATATTTCGCGGAGGAAATAAAAAAGGGGTCTCGATAGTCGAAACTACGAGACCCATGATGACTGTTCCTGATTTTTTTTCAGAACTTCCTGTTTGGAAAGCCAGCGCAAAAGATACCATACTCCAAAAAGAGCGATTGCGACCCCGGCCCACTGCCTGAATGAAAGAACTTCTTTCAGTAGAAAACTTGCTCCGATGATAACGGCCGGTGTTTCTCCTTGCGCCAGAACACTTGCTTCCAGCGTCGGGAGATTTCTAAAAACAACCAGATTAGATATCCAATACAGGAATCCGCCAACAAAGGCAAAGCCGATGAGCATAGCAATAAGCTTGGGTTCGGTAATTCGACTCCATGAAGCCTTTGTGCTTAAGAGTAGTCCGAGTATTCCCATGCCGATGCATGCCCAAAAGCATTTTTGCAGAGGACTCGCTTTTGCCCGCGCGAACCATTCGTAGAGGACGCCGTTCATAATCGTGCCGAATGCTGTCCATAAAAAACCTGCCCACTGGAAATGTCCTCCCCAACGCGCCATTACCACTCCGCCAAGCACCAAAATGAATCCGACGACTACTGCCGTGGAAATCCGCTTGCCTAAAAACATAGCAATAACGAGATTTACCAACGGCGTGGCGGTGATGATAATAATGGTTGGACCGGCACCCCAGTGCCTAATACCCTGGAACAATCCCAAGGTGGCAAACGGCAGAGTTAAGGCGATAAGATAAGTGTACTTGTCCACGCGCCCAATAACTCCCTTGAGTCCGATGAATGCCATTGAGGCGGTCAGGAATCCGCGAAATACCATAAGCTGTTGCGGAGTGAACATTTTGAGAACGTTCACGAACGGCAGGGCCATCCCTGCGGTAAACCAGATGCCCAGAACCCCCAAAAGACCAATTGCTGTTTTACGGTGCAATTTATAACCTCCTTTCTTAATCCTTTCTTAATATAAGGATATCATATCTATCTTATTTTGTCAAGAACAATAAACTCCGCCCTGAGGGGCGGGATGAAATATAATTGATTTAAAAATTTAAAGATGTTATAGTCGTTTCGAGGAGGATAGGATGTACTTAAAATATAAACTTGAATATTTCTTGAAAAATTGGCGGCTCGGCATCCATTTAATATTAAGAACTAAAAGGTTCGGCGTAAATGGAAAATGGTGGTCGTCATTCCCATCCTTTTATTTTGGAGACCCTACCCGAAGAATAATCCTAAATGTATTGATGATATACCCTATCATTTTCAATTACAAAATGATGAAATATAGGGCAGTATCACTGGGATTTCTTCATCCTGATACGGTCCGGAAATTAGGATGGGACAAACGAAAGCATGCGAAAAGGGGCACAAAAAAGAAATAACGTGCCCCTCTTTTTTATTTAATTTCAACCCCCGCAACCGCATTTTCTTCAATTATCTTTTTAATTTCGTTGGTGAGCATAGGGTTATTATTTTTTAACTTTTACTGTATATTTAATCCATTTACCATATTTATCTTTTTCAAAATTAAATTCTAATTCTGGGAATTTATCTTGAATTTGTTTGGATAAAAAGTAAAGATTTTCGGGTGTTTCCGCCATATGCACAAACAAGGATACAAGACTCCCATCGGGATTTTGCAATTCAAAGTCACCTTTTTCTCTTACCGTTAATTTCTCTGAATATTCTCCTTGATTGTCCTCTATTTTTCTTTTGAAAAAAATGCCCCAATCTTCAATCATTCTTTCGGATTCTTTATCTTTATTTTTTTTGTCTCCTAAATTTTCCAATGTCATAAATTTATTTTTTTGTTAATTTTTATTTAACCTTTACCTGTGGATAACTTGCTACTTACTATTGACTTACTTAATTAATCAATATATACTGATAATGTCTTTCAGTTATTCTTCTAGACTGAAAGGGTATTACATCTAAGGGCAACCTTCCTCGCGGAGGGTTGCTTTTTTATTAACCCTTTTCCGCTCTATGTCTTAATTCTCTACCCCAAACATCTTCTTTAATGTCTTTTAAAACGTCAAAATAACCATCTCCTCCGGTTCTTAACTCTTCAGAAATATTATTTTTGGATGAAAAAATATATACTTTTTTACCACCCTTTCTTAAATAAGTAATTAAGGCCAAAAAATCAGAATCGCCCGTAAATAAAATAGCGATATCATATTTTTTGAAATGATGTATTGCATCAATTGTTATTTCTACGTCCATGTTCCCTTTTTCTTCAATAGACTGACCAATTTCTGTGGTAATCGGGATGCGCTTTAATTCTTTTTTGCACACAATAAAACCCAATCCCTTTTTAAGAAAAGTATAAAATTTATGCCTACCATTTAAACTATAATCACGCGTACCTTCTGCGGGGTATGCAGTATAATAAAAAACTTCTACAGAAGATCCGTTAAACTCTCTTTTAATATAATTTCTTAATTTTTCGTAATCAAAAAATCTTCCCTTCGCCTTTTGCGCCGCCCAAAGATTTGAAGCATCTATAAATACATAAATTGTTTTATCTTGTTCGGTCATATAATGTTTTTATTTCCCCTAATCAAAAAAGCAACGAAAGATGGGTATTTGAGATACTTTGTTCCCTCGTTGCTCTAAAATGGTTTAGGGCGAGAGGGAATTTCATTCCCTGCCCTTGATTGTTTGATTTACTTAATTATATGAAATAAAAAGTGTTGGGTCAAATAAGAAGCCCCCACGAGAAGTTTCCCGTAGGGGTGTTTTGAGCATTGCGATCATTAGAACATTAATAATGTGGCAGTGACCGGGGCAAATTAAGAACAACAAGCGATCCATCCAAGAAAAAATCGCTGGTCGGTCGCTTCCTGGTCCATCTTTTGTTTTTGTTTACCCACTTAACCCTTTCCAGTTGGCCCATGACCCTTTCATAGCCAAAGCTCTTGTGAGTTAACTCCTTTTTGCAAGTCGGACAGGACCATACAGCATCTATGCTTTCGCCCGGCATACCTTCGATACTGAGCACCCTCCCACAATGTTCGCACTTGCCAAGACCCTCTAATAGAATCATTATTCCCCTCCTTTTTCCTTAAATTAAAAATCAAAGATATCATACACCCATTCAAAATTTCCGTCAAGATTAAATTATAAATTGACAAATTCTTAAATAAGAATTATCCTTAAGAATGAGGAGGATATTAACGATGATAACACTGGATGACCTAGAAAGATTGGCAAGGAAAAACGACTTCCTCCTTTGCCGCATGCTCCATTTTTATTAATAAAAAACGGGGCGTCCCTTTTTCGAAAGGAAGCCCCGGAGTCCGCGCACCCAAGACACTGGCTCTTATGCCAGGCCTGTATTGGAAGGTGCGCCGCGTCTATCCATTAAGACGACGAGTTGTGACAGACACCTGGAGACGCGTAATAATACATTTCTTAATTTTTTCATTCAAGATCTGTGTCTTCACTCTTCCCAATCAGAAGATAGGTGCCTCGCCGTATTTAATGGGTCATTTGAAAGAACTCACTACCTTATATATAATAGCACATCTACAAATCTTGTCAAGTTTAAACGCACTTTCTCTCCTCGGCGAGGATTTACGAAAATCGGAGGTCGCACCTCCGAAAATTTATTTATCACTGAGACAATTTCGCAGGTCGAGCGCATGGTCTGTCGCCTACGGCGACAGGCGAGACCGAGAATTAGTGTGATTGCCCGCTGGGGCAATCAACACGTGTCGACATGATGAATAAATTTTAATTATTTCTACTTCTCTCGTACCGCAATACTCTGCACAATCCCCAACATTATAAAACTAATCAATAAATTGCTTCCGCCGTAGGAGACAAATGGCAAAGAAATGCCGGTAATTGGAAGCAAGCCGAGATTCATCCCGATATTCACAAAAACCTGAAAAATAAAAACAATTGCCGCGCCAA
>CAYISL010000044.1:0-4959 GCA_964366075.1 uncultured Candidatus Saccharibacteria bacterium | reverse complement strand
AGATTTCATTTTTTAATTTCAACGATTAAAGAGTAACCAATAGGGCATGACTTTAAGGCAGTTTCTAGATAGGCATTATTGGGGGGTTTAATTTTTTCAGCTGCTAATGCCAATAAGTTATTAAAGATGTAAATAGGAGATAAAAGAGCTGAACTGCCTAAAATAATTCTAAAAAAGAGGTTAATAAAAACAAAAACTGATGAAACAATGTTGTTGCTTTCTTTAAGGCTGATGATTTTATGGTTTTTAAAAAGTTCTTTGAGCTTATACTTCGTAAGTCTTTGAAAATCATAAGGTTGGCCGTGTTCTGGAAAGATAAAAGGTAAGGAGATAAAGACTAGGGCTTTGTTTTTAGATACTCTGGTTAGCTCCTCAATAAATTGATACTCGTTACTGGAGTGTTCCAGCACTTCTGAAGCAATGACAATATCAAAAGTGTTGTTTTTAAAAGGAAGCTGATGATTATCAGCAATAATATCGGCATATGAATTTAAGCTCATATCAACTCCTATGTAGTTGGAGTTTTTAGGAAAAAGTTTTTTAAATGGTTCGTAGCCACAACCTAGATCAAGAATGGTTAAAGGCCCCTTTTTCTTGTTGGTTAAGTTAACAAAGTCAGCCATGGTTCGTCTGAAGCTGCGAGTCATTAGATAAGAGAAGTCGCAAAGTCGAGGATTTAATCTGTCTCTGATGATACTAGGATTTTTTGGAAGCTTTCCCTTGAAGTCTTCAAACTGCTTAACAAAAATAAGTCGTTTGCCTTTAGTGAAGTATTTTTGTCGAGGTTTCAATGTTTTTTTAATTGATTTCATATATTTTTAATTTCTTTTCTGATTGTAGCAATGATTTTGTCAATGGCAAAACCGATAGTTAAAGCAATTAAGGGCAATGAATGAGTCATGGAGCGAAACTCGACCAGATTTTTGGCCACCAAGAAAAAATGCGGAATTTCCAAAAAGAAAACTAAAACCGGAATGTACCACAATGATTTATTCCTTAACATCAAATATCCGCCGGCGATGAATAAAACCAAACCAAACCAATTGTCTCTAAAATAAAGGTCCTCAAAGGCTTTTCTCACGCCCGCCAAAGAAGAAATAATTAAATCAGGCAGGGTATGGAGTTTGAAAAAATAAGTGGTGGCAGAAATTTTCGGGCCTTGGAATGGATTAATGGTCATCTCTTCTTTTGAAGGGAATCCGGGCCGCCCGGCAAATTCAACATTAGCATTCCATTTCCAATGCATCTCTTCCGAGTAATTCCAGATGTGATAAATGGTCAGGTTAGTAAGAATTAAAGGCCAAGCGATCAAGAATAATGCCAGAATCAGCATCACGCTCTGTTTTATGTTTCTTTTGGCAATCACAAAAATCAAAGATAAACCCATCAGCTGAATTAAGGAATGCAACCGCAAATAAATTGCAAATGCACCGCTTAGAAAAATCGCAATCTTATTTCGAAATCTTTTTAAATCTGTTTCAAACAATAAGTAAACAAAAACAGTGATAATAAAAGTAAAGGCCGAATCGCGCAAGCCTCGGGCGGATAATTGGATCAAATACGGATGCGTGCCAACAAACAAAGCCGCCACCAGCCCGACGGTAAACGATTTTATTTTTTTACCGTACCAAAATACAAACATAACCGTCAAAATATGAAAAAATATACTGGTAAATCTAATTCCCATTTCAGATCCGTATCCGAATAACTTCCAACCGACAATAATAATTATTGGATTTAAACTCTCTTTATTCCCGCAGTAATTTCCCAATAAGGCTGATTTAAAATCCAAAGATAAAAAACGGGGAACTTCTTGAGTTAAACAAATTACATCACTGTCAAATGAGTGGTAACGATTTTCATATAGATTTTGCAAAGATAAATGAAGACCAAGACTGAAAACAAGAAATAACAAACTTAATTTAATAATTTTTTTATTGTCAGGTCTAATAATTATTAAAATCGGAAAGAAAATTGAGACAAGTATTAAAATTAAAGGGGGAAATTTAAATTCGTGCCGGTAAAACATCAAATAAAAATCATAAAGAACAACTGCCGGAGGCCCGGTTGTTGTTAGAGGGTTATTATTAGCGGCCTCCAATTTAATCCAAAAATCTTTTCCCTCTTTTAAGTATTTAGTTATGTCCAAGGGGACTAAATGATAGCGCTTATTTTCAGAAACTGTTTCCCAATTTATTTTATTAGTGGAAATACTAACTTTATTACTGCCTTTGTTAGGATACACAAACGCAAGTTGCAAGACAGTAATATTGGCAGTTTCCGGCTTTTCAAATTTATAGATAGCTAAACCTTTTGTTTGCGGGTCCAAAGAAAGATCAATTTTATCCCTTTCGGACCAACCAGAGTATTCAATTGCATCCGTCCTCAATTTTTCGAAATTAGTCCATAATTTCCCCATCTTAACCTCACCGACCAGATTTTTTCCTTTAAAAGAGGTGTAAGCCGCTATCAAAGACGATCGATAAAGAATAAAATTAATTACCAAGGCTAAAGCAATTAAAATAAATTTAATTAAATTCAGTTTCATTTACTTAAAAGTAGCATTAAATTTTTAAACTTTGTCAAATTGGCTTCCGGATTATAAATCTTATTGGCAAAAAGATAGCCATTTGTAGCTAGTTTTTTCCATTCTCGCGGACTCCCAATAACTTTATTAATATTATCAATCATTTTTTTAATGTCACCGTTAGCCGATAAACCCCATTGATATTCATTAAATGAGTTTTCCGGATCCTCGAATAGGCTTAAACATGGTACTTTATAATACGCTGCCTGTAGAACAGTCATATTTAAATTTTTATAATCAGATGTATCGATTAAAGCCAAAGCTCTTTCATAATAACGGCCTACGTCAGTGAACATAACTTCTTGTTTCAATTTGAGATTGGGTATTTTAGTTCCCGATTTGACGATGGACTTAAATAATACGGGTTCATTGGGAGATGCGGCTACAATCATTAAAAATTTTAATCGCGGCAGTCTGCGGGCTAACTTGATAAAGGCTGCTGGATGTTTATGCGGGTCAATCCTTCCCGCCCACAAGATATAGTGTCTTTTTTCGAGCGGAAGAATTTTTTTAGGTCGGAAAAGCCAACAAGGCAAATTAATCGCCTTTAAATTATGTCTATTCTTTAGTATTGTTTGGTGCCTAACAGAAAGACACCAAACAATATTGGCATGCTTCAGCCCAAAATAAAAAATTTTGTCTTTAAAATTATTAATTGGTCGATACAGCTCCTCATCGTTAACCACCAAATATACGGACTTTTTCTTCATTATTCTGGCTAAAAACGTTATCAGTCCGCTTTCATAACCAGGGCTGGCAAATATATAAATGTCGGCATTAATCTGTCTTAAATTTTCCCAGAGCCGGAAAAATTCCAAATGGGGCCACTGCCACAGCCAGCTAAATTTTCTGGCCCAGTAGGTAAACCAGCGATGATATTTTTCGATTTGCTTGTCCTGATAAACCGCTGGCTGAATTTTCCGGGAAGTTTTGTATAAAGTTATTCCGTTAATTTTTTCTGTCACTGGATTTTTATGGACATCGTCTTCTAAAAGAAAATTCACCTCGAATCTTTTATCATCACTCAAGTCCTTGGCAATTATATAAAAAATAGTTTCAATACCGCCAAAAGCGAGGTGACTTTTTCGGTTGAACAAACGGTAAGCGTAATTAGTGATAAAGCAAATTCTTACTGGCATCGTTTATAATTATAACCGTGAAGCCCATAAAAGTTTGTTTCATTTCCCTAAGAAGCTATTCCTTGTTTAACCAAAGGTCCGAGGCTTATTTTGGTGGCGCCGAGGTCCAAGTAAGTTTACTGGCTAAAGAGCTAGCTAAAGATAAACACTTTCAAGTCAGCTTGATAACCGGTGATTATGGACAGCCGCCAGTAATTAACCAAGATAAGCTCACGCTCTATAAAACTCGATTATTTGATTTTCTTAAAATATTAAAAACAATTGACGCTGATATTTACGTGGAAAGAACCGTTAACCCTAAAGTGCGCTTGGTTGGCTGGTGGTGCCGTTTATTCAAGAAAAAATTCGTCTACATGATTGCCCACAACTGGGACACTCGTTATTCCGGCCTAAAATTAGCCGATTTAATTATTGCCCAACACTCCCAACAAAATTTAGCGCTTAAAAAAAACTTAAATCTTAACAGTCTGATTATGTTGCCGATGGTTAACCTGGAAACCAATAATAAATCAGCCAAACGAAAATTTATTCTTTGGGTTGGCCGGGCAGACAATTGGAAAAAACCATTAGATTTTATTGATCTTGCCCGCCGCTTTCAAAAAGAAAAGTTTGTGATGATTTGCCGTTCAGGGAAAAATAAAATCTTGTTTAATCGAGTAAAGACTGAAGCCAGTTTTCTGACCAATCTTAAGTTTTTACCGGCCGTGGCGCCGGAAAAAATCGTAGGTTTTTTCAATCAGGCCAAAGTTTTAATTAATACTTCTATCGCCGAGGGATTCCCCAACACTTTTCTTCAGGCTGGAGCCACGAAAACGCCGGTTTTGTCTTATTGGGTAAACCCTGACAATTATCTTAAACAATTCCACTGCGGCTTAGTTGGCCGTCGTCAGTTCCAGTCAATCTTTAACCAACCAGCTAAACTTACAATCATGGGGCAAAATCACTTTAACTATGTTAAGCAATACCACAGTTTAAAAAATCTTGAGCTTTTTAAACAAACCTTGTATAAGCTTTGATAACTGTTTCTGGTTGGCCTGAAAGGATAATCTTGCCATGATCTAGCCAAATAGCTTTATCGCAATACTGGATAATACTATCAAGATCATGGCTGACTAAGATGGCGGTTTTACCCTGTTGTTTCATGTCCTTGAAAACCTGGTTGCATTTTTTTTGAAACTGATAGTCCCCAACTGCCAGGACTTCATCAAGTAGAAAAATGTCGCCAGCTGACTG
>CAYISL010000043.1:1369-4988 GCA_964366075.1 uncultured Candidatus Saccharibacteria bacterium | reverse complement strand
GTTACTGTCTGGTACGGTAATATTTTTTGGAACTTCTAAACGAGTTTGGCTTGTAGCTTCTGTAGTAGGTGGCGACGGTTGTTGGCTGACCGATGGTGTAGGTTTTCTTGCTCTATAAATACTGACTGCTAAAAAAATTAAAATAGCAATAGCAGCAGCAATTATTAAATAGCGAAAAATTTTATTATTCATTTTAAGGCTTCGTTGTTCATTTACTAAAATACTAATATTTAAAGTGATTTGACCTTTATTTTTTTTGTTTTTTCCCGTTGAAGCTTCGGTAGTTTTATAGTTAAAACGCCGTTCTTTAAAACAGCGGTGGCGCTGTCAGCATCGATTTCTTGAGGAAGGATGACAGAACGGGCAAAAACTCCCCAATAGCATTCTTGGTAAAAATAATCCGACTCAACAACATTTTCTTCTCTTTCTCGTCTCCCTCTGATAGTCACCATTTCATTAGTAATTGTAATGTCTAAATCTTCGGGTTTTACACCGGCAATAGTTGACTGGATAACGATTTCATCTGGCGTCTGCCAGATATCAACTGTTAGTTGTCCTTCTTCAACAGGTTCATCCAACCAATTGCTCTCACTATTCGGCAATTTATTCGACGTCTTTAGAGTTGTTTTAGAGGAACGACGTTTAGTTTCAGCAGTAGTTTTAGTAAGCTCTATTTTGGGTTCCTCTGCAGGCTCTTCAAAAGTGATATCTGGATGAGTGTTGTTTGCTAATTTTTCAAAAAAATCTTTAGCTTGGTCGTCCATATTTATGTAGGATTATTTTTATTATACATCTTTAAACCTTCAAAGTCATTAAGAACAAGCACCCCGATAACAATTAAAAATAAAGTAGCGTAAATAACTTTTTGGTCTAAAGTAAGTATAAGATAATTGAAAACCGCATGCAACAGAGTAGCTAAGATTATCCCCAGACCGATGAATTTCTTTATATTGTTTTTTAATATTCCTAAAGCCCAGTAGTAACCAACTAAGCCAGAACTTAAGGCATGAAGAAGAGTTGCCCCTAAAAATCTTAAGGTGGTAGTTCGAAAAATTTCTCCCCAAGCCATAGCTATACCCTCATTAGTTAAACCGAACAAAACCATAACATTTTCAGCAGCCGCAAAACCTAAAGCGGCAACAACCATATAGATCATCGCGTCTATTGGTTCATCAAAAAATCGACTTTTCCTTATGCCATAATAAACAGCGGCAAATTTCAAAGCTTCTTCAGTCAAAGCCAATACAACAAGGACAACGATCTGGTTTCGCCAGTTGGGGGAGGATAAATTTAACCAGCCTATAACTTTACTGAAAAAAAATTGAATACCAAAGACAATCGGCGTTATCAGGACGCCCAAAAGAAAGGCGCGAGCAATCAATCTTTTTGGCTCTGGTTTAGGATCTTCTTGCAAAAAGAAAATAAGCCACGCAAAACTGGGCAGAATTCCTAAAAGTAATAAAAGAAAACCCATTTTACCAGGACTCAATCATTAAAAATTTCCTCTTTTTAATCGGAAGAATTTGATAAATTTCCTCAGTCAGATGCGGCATAAAAGGATGCATCATTTTTAATGATTCCAAAAGGCAGAAAACAAGGATTTTCCGGGTGTTTTCTTTTTGATTCGGGTTTTGCAATTGTTTTTTCGACTCTTCCAGATATTTATCGCAAAAAGAATGCCAAAAAAATTCATAAATTAAATGAAGAGCTTGCCCAAATCGGAAATTGGTTAGATCGCCCTCGGTCGTTTTTTTAGTTTTTTTAATCTCCGATAATATTTTTTTATCCATCATTGTTAAGTTTTTTATTCGTGGTAATTCGTGTTCGAAATTCGTGCTTATTCGTGGAGGTTTGTTTGATAAAACAAACCGGGCCGCATTCCAAATTTTATTGGCGAATTTTTTCCCGGCAATCACTGACTGCTCATCCCAAGCAATATCCTGAAGTCCCATTGACTGCCATATTAAACCAAAACGGGCTGCATCAGCGCCATACATTTTAATAAGGTCCATTGGGTCGGTACCAGTGCCTAAACTTTTTGACATCCTTTTCTTCTCTTTAGTCAGAACAGTGGCGTGGATAAAAACACTTCTAAAAGGTTCTTTTCTTTGAAATTCTAATCCGGAAAAAATCATTCGGCCTACCCAGAGATTAATAATGTCGCGGGCTGTCACTAGAACATCAGAAGGATAAAATCGCTTTCTATCTTTTTCCATCAGTCCGGCAAAAGGCCAAAGAGCTGAAGAAAACCAGGTATCTAATACTTCCTCGCTTTGTTCCATTTTGCACTGACCGCAAAAAGGACATTTTTTTGGTTTTATTAAACTGACAATAAAATATTCATCATTAATTTTGAATTTTGAATTTTGACCCATTCGGCTCTGCTCAGGGTCAATCCTGAGCCCTTCGGTCCTGAACTCAGGGTTGAAGGACTTGTCGAAGGATTGATTTTTGATTTCAACCCCTTGTTTATTTTGGCAAAAATAAACAGAAAGTTGTTGTCCCCACCAAAGCTGACGAGAAATGCACCAATCTTTGATATTTTTTAGCCAATGGAAATAAATTTTTTCAAAAGATTTTGGGATAATTTTAACTTTTTTTGATTCAACTGCTTTTAAGGCTTTTTGAGCCAATTCCGACATTTTTAAAAACCACTGCCGGCTTAAAATCGGCTCTAATTTTGTGCCGCAGCGATAGCAAAGAGCAATGTTATGAGTATAGTCTTCTATTTTTTGGATGAGGTTTAATTTTTCTAACTCAGAAATAACCTGTTCTCGGCATTCTTCGGTGCTTAATCTGGCATAGCGAGCGCCGGCTTCTTCGGTCATTTTTCCTTCCTCATTTATTACCTGATAAAAATTTAAATGATGACGCTCGGCAATTTCGGCATCTAGGAGATCGTGAGCTGGAGTAACTTTGACCGCGCCAGTTCCAAAATTAAGATCAACTTGAGAATCGGCGATAATAGGAATCTCTCTATTCTTGATTGGAAGGATAACTTTTTGACCAACTAAATTTTTATAACGGATGTCTTTCGGATTAACTGCTACTGCCGTATCGCCTAACATTGTTTCTGGCCGCGTTGTCGCCACCACAATAAACGCGGACTGACGCAGACTAGATGCTGACTTACGCTGACTTTTTCCGCGTTGGTCCGCGTCGTCATCCGCGTTGGTCCGCGTTAGAAGGGGATATTTGATATAGTAAAGCTTTGTTTTTTCTTCTTTATATTCTATTTCTAAATCAGAAAGGCTGGTTTGGCATCGAGGGCACCAATTCACTACTCGAAGACCTCGATAGATAAGACCCTTTTTATAGTAATGAATAAAAGCTGACTGGACTTCGTGGGTATAATTTTTATCCATTGTAAAACGGCTTCTTGACCAATCGCAGGAAACGCCTAATTTTTGAAGTTGCTGAAAGATAATATTGCCGTAATTTTTCTTCCATTGCCAAACTTTTTCAATAAATTTTTCTCGGCCGAGGTCAAATCGACTTACTCCTTGTTCTCTGAGCGCTTTTTCCACGGCATTTTGAGTGGCAATTCCGGCGTGATCAGCGCCAGGTAGCCAGATACTTTTATAACCTTTCATTCGTTTCCAGCGGATAAGAATATCTT
>CAYISL010000043.1:0-1359 GCA_964366075.1 uncultured Candidatus Saccharibacteria bacterium | reverse complement strand
GTGTGCTCTTCCGATCTCATATGAAGAGAGCCGGTGATATTGGGAGGAGGTAAAAGGGTTATAAAATAGTCAGCCTTTTTAGGGTAGTACTTGGGAGGCAGTTTGTCAGGATTAAAAAAGGCCGACTTTTGCCAGAGCCGGTAAATTCTTGGCTCAGTTTTTTGATATTCGTAAATTTTCGGTAAATTCATAGATAGTTTTATTATAAAACTTAAAACCGGAAACTTGAAATACTTGAAAAATAACTCTTTTTTTATTAGTCTATTTACAGTTAACTTTTTTTAAAAACTTAAAAAGGAGGTAGTTATGCCGATAGTAATTGTCTATGGAATACCCGATGGTGTTAAAGAAGAGCTGGTCGTAAATTTTTTTGTAGACATTTTAGAAGAGATGACAGGTATCAAAGAATTGGGCCTTGAAAAAAGCCAGATAACCGTTTTCTCCCCTAAAGACAGGATGGAAATAGGTCTTGGCGAGGATATTATTATCTTCGTAGAAGGCCTTTTTGAAAAGCCAGAGAGGACAACGGAAGTAATAAATCTTCTTGCTAAAAAATTGGTGAATGCGGCAGAGACCAATTTCCCAGAAACAAAGGTAATTGAATGTTTTATTAGAACAGTCAATCCTCAAGTAGGATTTTACTCATCTGTCGATAAGGTAAAAGAGGGGCAATAAAAATAGTAGATTTAAATAAAAAGCGGGAGGCCTAAGCCACCGCTTTTTCTATTTATTTATCAAACAGATTCTAACTACAAATTAAGGTTGGCATTGACGCGGGGGCTTCTTTTTTTGCCGTTTAGCCAATTGATGTAAGCGGCCACGGCGATCATTGCGGCGTTATCAGTGCAGAATTTCTTTAACGGTATCAATAAATTTATTTTTAATTTTTCATTTTTAATTTTTAATTTCAAATCTTTCTGTAAAGAAAGATTTGATGCTACTCCGCCGGCAAGGATAACGGATTTAGCCTTAAATTCTTTAGCCGCTCTTAAAGTTTTTTGAACCAATACCTCAACAGCCGCTTCCTGAAACGCCGCGGCTATATCAGCCGCCGCCGACTCACGCAGACCCCAAGTAGCAGAGCGAAGCTCGCTACGGGGCAGACTTGACGCTGACTTACGCAGAATTTTTCCGCGTTGTTCTGCGTTACCGTCCGCGTTAGTCCGCGTTTTGAGATGGTAAAGCACTGCTGTTTTCAGTCCGGAAAAACTGAAATCGTAATTTTTTTGGTTTAACATCGGTCGGGGAAAATCTATAGTATCTCGCCAACCCTTCGATACACTCAGGGCAAGTTTTTCTACTTCCGGACCGCCGGGGTAAGGCAAATCAAGCATTTTAGCAACTTTATCAAAGGCTTCT
>CAYISL010000042.1:0-5099 GCA_964366075.1 uncultured Candidatus Saccharibacteria bacterium | reverse complement strand
CGGGTTGACGCTCTTCTTATCCCGCCCCCAATTGTCCTTTAGAAGTGAGTTAAGGGACGGACAATAGCAAACCACTATAATGCAATATTCGCTCATTTCTGCTCCCCACTCGAAGAGTGAGGCGCCTTTTTAAAAGGATTCTTGATTCTTAGCTTGCGTCCTACATCGGCAACCTCCCGACTGATATATTTCTCGGCAATATCAATATCTTTTTTAAGCTGGTTCTCGATTTCTCTTTCTTTCTCATTGAGTTCTCTGTTGTTTCTGACCTTATTTAATTTGGTAAGCTGGTCTCTAATATCTTCTTTTAATAAATCAAATGACCGTTTCATCACCCTATCTATATCTTGTGTTTCTTTGATCAACTTTTTCTTAAAAAGTTTAAATCTATGCCAGCTCCAATAACCTCCGAAAATCATTAAAGCGATGAAACCAATCAATACTATTATTATAGTAAGATAATTAATTATAACGCTGCCGATTTTGAAAATGCCAGGGAGAACAACTAAAACAATAACACTTTCGCTGGGATAACTTTGAGCTCCTTTACTGTTGATTGTTACAGCAGATATATTATACACTCCCTTGGTTAAAAATTTGTCATAAATATAGGTCCATTTACCGTCTTTATCGGCTTTTGTTTCTCCGATTATCGGCTCCATCCTCTCTTTTAAGATATAAATTTTTATATTGGTTTCCGGCAAAGAAGTTCCTTTGATAACTAAATTTTCTTCTACAGACAAGCGAGTGGGATAATCTGTAATTTTCGGGCCCTCAATCGGCAAAATGGATTGCTCGACAATTGAAGCATTAGAGTTACCGGCTTTATCAAAGGCTTCAACTACTATGATGTATTTGCCCGGCTGTCGAGGAGGCAGCTTAAATGATTCAGACGTTGTTTTTTCAATATATTCCAAACTTTCTTTAAATAAACTTGCTAAAAGATTTTTGTCAGTATCTTCGCCTACGTTTCTGGTAATTCTAATTTTATAATAATCAATGCCAGAAGCATCATCTTTGGCCTGAAAATATAAGATTGGCTGAGGATCTTCGGTCACTTTGTCCGGTTCAACTTCAATAACAAATGAATGGGGCGGCACGGCGTCAATCTGAATCTTATAATGAGTAATCGAACCCCAGCCTCTCTGATTTTTAAATTTTATGTGAAAATACCAAATTCCGTCTCTGACATTTTCATAAGTTTTAGAATCAAAAAGACCGTCAGATATTGGGCCGGGGTTGCTGGTTGGTTTTTGAGTGAAAGCAATGCTTACACCAGTAACGTCTTTGGGCAATGACCAAGAAAATTTAACTGTGGAAATATTGTACCACTTATTCTCGTCCGGATGGGTTGAAGAAGAAATTTCGGGTTTTGTCGGAGTGCCGGCTGGAGCAGGTATTTCCGGGGTCTCGGGCGTCGGAGTTATTACTGTTGGTCCTAGGGTATAAGCTCCCCCGCCCATGCTGGCTAAAATATTTGTTCCTTTGCCGTCGTTGGCTAAAACTGCTCCGCTCGCCCAATTTACAGCAGCGGTTCCGTTAACCCTGGCCCTAAAGGTGATAGTAATAATTTTGCCAGCTGAACCAGTGTAGCCGGGATTGGGAATTCCTCCGCCAAAATCAATAGTTCCCGAAGAATTGGAATAAGTTGGCTCCATGGTCCATAAGCTAAATATAGAGTTGGTTTTAGAAATAGCCACTACCAACAATTTGTCCGGCGAAAAAACCAAAGTTCCTTGGGCAGCATTAATTGCCACATCGCCAGTATTGACAATGACCCCGATGGAAAAAGTATTGCCGACCGTATAATTACCGGTTGAGGGAGATAAATATAAAGAAGCGCCAAGAGCTTTACCTTGCGGAATAAAAATAAACCACAGCGCTAAAACAAATAAAATCCAAAATGCCCTCCTCATAATAATTTTCTGACTAAAATTATTATACCTGATAATAAAATCAAAAACAACCCTCCATAAAGAACGTATTCCCAAATCGGCTTTTTAGGCGCTTTAAGAATCTCTATCCATTCATTGCCAGCTTTATCTATTGCTTTGACCCAGATGTCATCAGTCAGTTCTTGGTTATTTAAGACATAAGGACTGACGACTTTTCCCCAATCCATTTTTCCTTCTTTGACTTCAAAATAATCAATGCCCGTTTCCTTGTCGGTAGTGGAAAAAGTAATAAAATATTTTCCTTCAAAAATTGCCGGATTTTGACTGATTTCTATTTTAAAAGGCAAAGGGGCAATCTTGTCTTGTTCTAATTCTTTTTGCCATTGGTCTTTAGGGACTTCTAACCTCTTAGCTAAGATGTTAAAACTTCCACCTTTAGTAGATAGTTTTGCTTCTGTGCCTTTTCCGTCGTTTAACAAAACCTTGGAATCATCCTGAAAATTGATTTTAACAGAACCCTTAGCTTGTTCTTGAACTTGAAATACGATTTTCACCATTAATCCGTCAGGACCCTGATAACCCGCTGGCGTTCCGCCTATAAAAGAGATTGTATTATTTGAAAAAGACGGCTCTTTTATCCAGAGAGTTAAAATTGAATTTCCTTGACTTAAATTTTGAATTTTTAAAATATCCGAAGGAAAATTTAAATTAGCTTCTATCGCATTAATATATTCTCCTTGAGTATCGAGCCGAGCCTCTACAATAAATATATCGCCTCGATTATATTCGCCGCTGGAAGGAGATAAATATAACACTGCTGCATCGCAGAAATTAAAAATCAAAAACAAAAACCCCAAAATACAGAGCGAAAATAAGATATTTTTAAATTGTTTTGAATTTAGAATTTTAATCATAAATTTACCCGGTCCACCAGTATAACATAATGCTAAAATCAATTAAATTAACTTTTCCGTCATTATTTAAATCGGCTGCGGAGTTTTTTGGTGTTCCCCAATTATAAAGTATAATACTAAAATCAATTAAATTAATTTTTTGGTCGCTGTTTAAATCGCTGGTTTGGATTGCAGTTTCAGCGGAAATAGGAACTCCTACGCCGAATAATTTTGTCTGACTGAAGGTACTCAATAAGCCATCAACAGTACTGACTTTTGCCCGAGCGCTGTGAACTCCTTCTTCTAAGCGACTGGTGTCTAAATTGTAAAACCAGGTTCCTAAATTACTGGCAACAACCTTTTCGATTATATTTGTAGAACTTACATGGATTTCCACTTGAGCTTGAGGAACGGTTTGGCCCAAAATCCCTATGGTTTCTCCCTTTTTAACGCTGTCATTGCTTAAGGCAATAGTGGGCGGAAGAAAAATACCGCTAACCGTAGTGGTTGTTCCAGAAGCCACATTTACCGTAAAACTGAAAGTAATTGACCTCGTTCCGCTATTGTCTTCGCCCCAAATTCCGAAAGTATAAATGCCAGCCACGAGATTGGCGACTTCAATTTTAAAATCAGCATGGGAATTGGCTTGGGTATTGGCAATTACCTGGCCATCTTTTAAAACAGTTAAATAAGCAGCTGGCGATGCCTTGCCCTGAAGAACAACTCTGGTGTTTGTTGATAGAGGAATTGTAATACTTCCTCCGCCACCCCCACCTCCACCGCCACTGCTAGGAGAACAAGCTCCGCAATCGTCTGGACAACTAGTGCAAGTTTCTGTGCCATTGCAAGTTCCGTCTCCGCAAGAAGGTTCTACAGTAATCGTGACCGAAGTGCTTATTGTCTCGGCTTTTGCCGTAAAATAAAAAACTATGCCCGAAATCAGTCCCAAGCATAGGAAAATAATAAATACTCCACATAAACAATTAAATTTCCATAATCTATTCACATTATTTTGATAATTTTTTAAGTTTTTCTTCTAATTTTATTCTTTTCTTTTCTAATTTTTTAATCCTCCAGTTATTTATTAATTCTTTTAATTTTCTTCTGAATTGCAAAACCACAATGGTTAAAATTATTACTACTACAATCACCCAGCTATACCATCTGCTGAAAATTTTATATATCAGAGCAGTGCGTTCTAAAACATTAAAGGCCATTTTCCCCTCGCCTATGGTTTTATCGTCCTTATAAATTGATACTGAACCAAAATAAGAACCTAATTCTAATTTATTGGGAAACTTAATTGTAATTTCCTTAGCTTCAAACGGCTTAATTGATTCTATGTTGGATATATCACTTGATTGAAGGACTTTCTCTAGATAAGCATCATAAACATCTAAATGGATTCTGGTTGGTTTATTCTCGGTGTTGCCGACATTTTGAATAGAAACAGTTATCTTAATCGGTCGTCCTTTTTCAGTGTTTTTAATATTTATTCCCCGAAAAATAAAACCATAAAGTTCTTCAGCGCTTACCCTTAAATTAAGGGAAATAATTGCCCCCAAGGCTACGGTTACCATTCCTTCTCCTTCTTTGAGAACCGGTGCTGTTTTTACCCATATTTTTCCGTCGTAATTCTTGAATTCCGCGTTCTGAGGAACATCTATTATTACTTTTACAGGAAATTGTTGGCTACCGGCCGGAATAGTAAATTCAAATCCCTTGTCAATATTAACCCAATCTTTTATTTCTGGGGCATCAACTTCTATTTTCGCTAATAAATCTTTTTCTGGCTTGCTTTGAACTAAATAAATTGTTTCTTCAAAATGAGAGCCCGGCAAAAGATGGTCATTCCAAATTGTAGAAGGAGTAATGCCAAAACCCGCAAATGAAATATTCGCGTGAAAAACAAACAAAATCAAAAAAATAATAGCAAAAATTAGTCCTGTTTTTTTCATGAATGTTCTTGGCTAATTGCTGCTTTACAGAATTAATCAGCGTCTGCGGTGAGAGTATTGGTTCCGCTGTATGCTCCCGGGGTCTGTCCTCCTGGTACATATAATGCCCAAAAAATCTGGTCATCAGAAGCATCTCCAGCAATATCACTGGTTCGCTGGGGAGTAATAGTATCAAGGGTAGTAGGAGTAATAGATAAAGAGGTTCCACTATCTACGGTAAAAGTAACTAACTTATATTGCTGATGGTCAACAGTAATGGTTCCTGCTCCAGTCATATTAGTTCCCGATATCAAGGGGTTCATTGCTCTGTTGCCGGAATTTCTAACGCCTCTTTCAAGGGTGGTGCTTTCTGC
>CAYISL010000041.1:0-5393 GCA_964366075.1 uncultured Candidatus Saccharibacteria bacterium | reverse complement strand
TCGAACTGTAATAATGGACAATTTTTATGAACGAGAATCTTCAAGAAGAAGAAAAAGAAAATAACAATAAGGAAAAAGAAGAAAAAAATGGGGAAGAGGAACTGGATGAATTAACCAAATGTCAAAAACAGAGAGACGAATATCTTGAAGGCTGGAAAAGAGCTAAAGCGGATTTTATCAACTATCAAAAAGAAGAAGTCAAACGTTTTGAATCAATCTTAAAGTTTGCTAACGAAGAACTGATAAAAGACTTAATTCCCGTTTTGGATAGTTTCGATTTATCATTGAGTGTTTTAGAAACCAAAGGTTTGGCTGAAAAGGGAATGTATTTAGTCAGATCTCAGTTAGAAGACATTTTAAAAAAGAGAGGCTTGGAGTCAATTAAAGCCGTTGGCGAAAAATTTGATCCTGCTTTTCACGAAGCAATCGCTGAAGTAGAAGCTAAAGCAGAACCCGGAACAGTAGTTGAAGAAATCGAAAAGGGTTATAAACTTCACGGCAAGGTTATTAGAGCAGCAAGAGTTAAAATAGCAAAATAATAAGTTGTAATGTTCTATTTGTTCTAATGTTATAATGAAAAACATTTAGAACATTTATAACACTATAACAATTATAACATGCCCAAAATACTCGGCATTGATCTTGGAACAACTAATTCGGCGATGGCAATAGTTGAGGGAGGCGAGCCGCGGATTATTGAAAATACCGAAGGTAATCGGACAACGCCTTCTATTGTCGCCTTATCCAAAAGCGGGGAGCGGCTTGTTGGTCTTTTGGCTAAAAGGCAAGCTATTACTAATCCCAAAAACACTATATTTTCCGTTAAGCGTCTTATTGGTCGTCGTTTCTCCGACCCCGAAGTTGTTTATGATAAAAAGGTTTTGCCTTTTGAGCTCAAAGAATCTTCTACTGGAGGCGTGGAGATTAAAATGGCTGACCCTTCGGCAGGCTCAGGGCAAGCTCGCTGGTATAAACCAGAGGAAATCTCGGCTATGGTTTTAGGCAAGCTTAAGGCTGATGCCGAAGCAAAATTAGGAGAAAAAATTGAAGAAGCCATTATCACCGTTCCTGCTTATTTTGATGACAGTCAGCGTCAAGCGACTAAAATTGCTGGCGAGATTGCTGGTTTTAAGGTGCGCCGGATTATTAACGAACCGACAGCTGCGGCTTTGGCTTATTCTCTTAATCGAGAAAAAAATGAGCAGATTGTTGTTTATGACTTCGGAGGAGGAACTTTTGATGTTTCAGTTTTAGAGACAGGGGATAATACAGTTGAAGTTAAAGCAACTGGCGGCGATACTCATTTAGGCGGCGATGATTTTGATAAAAAAATAATCGATTACTTAATTTCTGAATTTAAAAAACAGGAAGGCATTGATATTTCCAAAGATCCCTTGGCGCTTCAAAGGTTAAAAGAAGCGGCGGAAAGGGCAAAACACGAACTTTCTACAGCAGTGGAAACTGAGATAAACTTACCTTATATGACTTCTGATGCTTCGGGCCCAAAACATTTCTTAATGAAATTAACTCGGGCTAAATTAGAAGAGCTGGTAGGAGAATTTATTGATCGATCAATTAAATTATTAGAAAAAACAATCAATGAATCTAGGTTTAAAGTTTCTGATATTGACGAGATAATCCTTGTTGGAGGCCAGACCAGAATGCCAGCTATTCAAGAAGCAGTGAAAAAATTTTTTGGCAAAGAGCCTCATCGGGGCATTAATCCTGATGAAGTGGTAGCGATAGGGGCGGCTATCCAGGCCGGGATTCTACAAGGCGATGTCAAAGACGTTCTGCTTCTAGACGTCACCCCTCTCTCTCTGGGTATTGAAACTCTTGGTGGAGTGATGACAACTTTAATTGAAAAAAACACTACTATTCCTACCGCTAAGACTCAAATTTTTTCTACTGCCTCGGATAGTCAGACCTCGGTAGAAATTCATGTGCTTCAAGGTGAACGGCCGATGGCCTCTGATAATAAGACTTTAGCTCGGTTTATCTTAGACGGCATTCCGCCGGCTCCCCGGGGAGTGCCGCAGGTTGAGGTAACTTTTGATATTGATGCTAATGGCATTCTTAATGTTTCCGCTAAAGATAAAGCTACCGGTAAAGGCCAGAGTATTAGAGTTGAAGCTACTACGGCGATTTCTAAAGAGGAAGCGGAAAAATTGAAAGCCGAAGCTGCTCAAAATGCTGAAGTTGATAAACGGAAACGAGAATTAGCCGAAGCCCGAAATCTCGCTGATAATTTAATTTACGCAGCCGAGAAAGGTCTACGTGACGCTGGTGACAAAGTGTCCAATGAGATTAAACAGTCTATTCAAGAAAAAATTAGTCAATTGAAGTCAGTAAAAGATGGGGATGACTTAGAAGCAATCCGAGCTAAGTCCGAGGCATTATCTCAAGAACTTCAAAAAATTGGCACTCAAATGTACGGTCAGAAAACTGACCAAGGGTAGCCGGAGACATGAATTTAATTCAAAAAACTAGGAGTAGTCAGTTGAACTGGAAAATTATTCTACTGGTTGCTCTTTCAATTCTGCTGGCCTTTTTATTTAGCTACGGCTTCAAAAGAATCTCTGCGGCTTACTTATATTTAATAATTGGCTCTGGAGCAGGCTTTACTGTCCTGGTGATATTGCAATCAATCTTTATTAAAAACACCCCTTTTCTATTAGCTACGATTTTTTTCAACGCTTTAGCTATCCTTAGCGGATTTTTATCACATTTCTCCTATATTTTTTTAGGAGTATTCGTTTTAATTTTTTGTTTTTTAATTTGGGGGAGTTTTTTGGTAAAAAAAGAACAGGAGTTATTAATGAAGTCAAACTATTTTCGGATCAGCAGTCGAGTTTTACCAAAGATTCTAACAGCAATTGCCTTATTAGGTACTTTTATTTTATACTTATATTTTAAAGGACAAATAACACCAACGGGTTTTGTCTCTCCTGAAAGACTATTTGAGAAGTCTGTAGTGCCAGCAGGTAAAATCATCAATAAATTTTATCCCGGCTTTGATTTTTCCTTGACCGGCAACGAGTTCTTGAAAATGATAGCCATGCGAGAACTCGAGCAAAATCCTAACCTAAAAGGACTTCCTAAAGAAATTCGAGAAAGAGTTCTTCAACAGACTATTTTAGAATTTAAAAAACAACTAAAGGGAATAGTGGGTACAGAGATTTCAGAAAGTTTATACGAGAAATCATTAAGCGATGCCATCTACAGTATTTTAAGTTCTAAAATAGTCCATCTTCCTGAAAATTATCGGACTTCTGGCACTATAGTCTTGATGATTATAGGATTTCTGATTATCAGAAGCCTGATCGTTCCTTTCGGTTGGCTAAGTAATGTCTTAGGATTTCTAGTTTTTAAACTTCTTCTTGCTTCAGGTTTTGCTGAGATTGCCACCGAAGATGTTAAAAGAGAAATAATTGTATTAAGGTAAATAAAAATGTCAAATGATTATTACAAAATTTTAGGAGTGAATCCTAATGCTAGTGAGGAGGAAATAAAAAAGGCTTACCGACGCTTAGCTCATAAATATCATCCTGATAAAGCTGGAGGAGATGAAAAGAAATTTAAAGAGCTTAACGAAGCTTACCAGGTGCTTTCTAATAAAACTAAGCGGGCTCAATATGATCGATTTGGGCAAGTTTTTTCCGCCGGAGGCGGATCCGCTTATGGCGGAGAAGGAGAACCCTTCGGATTTTCTCAGGGCGGGCCAGGTATGGGATTTGATTTTGATTTTGGCTTTGGCGCCCCTATTTTTGATGAGGGCTTTTCTAATCTCAATGATTTTTTTGACGCTTTTTTTGAGGGTTTGGGTGTCAGGAAAAAGCGTCGGACTTATCAGCGTGGTTCGGATGTTGAACTTACTTTAAGCATTTCTTTAGAAGAAGCATTTTTCGGCAAGAAAAAAGAAGTAAGCTTTGAGACTTTTGTTTCTTGTCAGTCCTGTAATGGACTGGGTTTTGATGAGAAAGCGGGGTTAGACACTTGTTCTGTTTGCGACGGTCGGGGAGAAATCAAAGAAACTCAGAACACCTTTTTTGGTAAATTTGTTCAGGTAAAATCCTGTTCCAAATGTTTTGGCACGGGGCAAATTCCTCGGAAGATTTGTCCGGTTTGTTCAGGCACTGGCCGAGTTAAAAATAAAAAGAAATTGGCTATTGATATCCGGCCAGGAGTGGCTGATGGTCAATTTGTAAAAATCAGCGGTGCTGGTGAAGTTGGTCTACGGGGAGCGCCAGCCGGTGATGTTTATCTTAGAATAAATATTTTACCTCATTCAGTTTTCAAAAGAATGGGAAATGATCTCTATCTAAGCTACAAAATAAATATTATCGATCTCCTTTTAGGCACAGAGATCATCATAGAAAATATTGATAAAGAAAAGATAAAAGTTAAAATTCCTCCCGGCTATAATTTCAGGGATACTTTAATTATTCCCTCGAAAGGAATGCCTTATTTTGACAGCAGCAGTCGAGGCAATTTAATTATCAATTTCGATTTAGAAATTCCTAAAAAACTCAGTCCCGAAGCTGAAAAACTCCTTGAAGAATTAAAAAAAGAGCTTAATAAATAGGAATTAATACAAGCCAATAGTTAGATGGAAATAATTTTTCTAGTCATTACCTCGTTAATTTTATTGGTTGGCTTCGGAATATTTTTTTGGTTTTTTCGAAATCGCTTGAAGCAGCCAAAAATTGAGGAGCAGGCTTTGTTAATGTTGCAAAACCAGATCAATGAGATCACTCGGGTGCTTGACAATAAACTCGGTGAATCGACTCGGATAATGCAACACCAATTTAGCGAGAGCGCTAAAATTATTCGGGATATCACCGAGAGACTTGTTAAATTAGACGAGACTAATAAACAAGTTATCAGTTTTGCTGACCAACTTCAAAACCTCCAGGATATTTTGAAGAATCCTAAGCAAAGAGGAGTTTTGGGAGAATATTATTTGGAAACCGTTCTAAAAAATGTTATGCCGCCCGGTACTTTCCAGATGCAGTATGAATTTGAGGATGGCAGTATTGTTGACGCGGCAATTTTTGTTAAAGATCGAATCATCCCCGTCGATTCAAAATTCAGTTTGGAAAATTATAATCGCATTTTAGAGACAAAAGATGAAAATGAACGCAGTCGCTTGGAAATCGCTTTTCGGGAAGATTTAAAAAACCGCATTGATGAAACTGCAAAATATATCAAACCAGGAGAGGGGACAATGGAATTCGCTTTTATGTTTATTCCGGCAGAGGCAGTTTATTATGATTTATTGATTAACAAAATCGGCGCCATTAAAAGCGCGACCCGGGATTTGATTCAATACGCCGCCGGCGAGAAAAAAGTGATGATTGTTTCGCCAACCACTTTTCTGGCTTATCTCCAAA
>CAYISL010000040.1:0-5411 GCA_964366075.1 uncultured Candidatus Saccharibacteria bacterium | reverse complement strand
ATAACGGATATTAAGCCGTCGGGCTTGAAAGTCAGTACAATTTGAACACGAGTGAGTTTCTCGATAGATTCCTTCAGAGGGCAAGAAACATTCCAAATCATAAGTTTTAGCGGAAGGAAAAGCGAGTTCTTGGGCGCTGAGTTTTATAACCCGGTAAGGGATTTTTAAAGCACCGACTAAATCTTCTTCAAGACCCAAAAGAAATTCGTGTTCTTTTTCTGATGTTTCAGGGGTACAAAAAGAAACCATTTCTATTTTATCGAATTGATGAACCCGCATAATACCTTTCACGTCCTTACCATAAGAACCAGCTTCTCGCCGAAAACAAGTTGAAAAAGCTACGTACCTTTTCGGCAGTTCATCTTCCTGGAAAGTCTCTTGAGCGTGCATAGCAATTAAAGGATGTTCGGCAGTGCCAGCCAAAAAGAGCTTGTCCTCGGGTAAAAAGTAAATCTCTTCCGGTGCCTGATCCAAATAACCCATACCCCGCATTATTTCCGGTTTAAGCATAATTGGTGGAAAAATAGGAACAAAAGCCTTCCTTTTTACTAAAAAGTCAAGGGCAAAGTTTATAAGAGCTACTTCTAAAAGCGCTGCCTCATTTTTAAGATAACCGAAACGGCTACCTGCTACTTTACTCGCTCGTTCTAAGTCGATTAAATCGTATTTTTGAGCTAAATTAAGATAGTTTTGAGGAGAAAAGTTGAACTTAGGCCTATCCCCTACCTCTTTTAAGACAACGTTCTTTTTATCGCCGGGCACATCCTCTAAGGGCAAATTAGGAAAACTAAACAATAGTTTCTCTCTTTGATTTTCTAATTCTTTGAACTGAACTTCCTTTACCTCTATTTCTTTTTTTAATTCTTTAGCTTTTTTAAGAAGAGACTCTTTTTGCGAATTTTGGGCTAACTCCTCAGAAAGAGTATTTTGTTTGGCCTTTAATTCATCTAGTTTATAAGTAATTTTTCGCCATTGCTCATCAATGTCTAAAAATTTATCTATCAGCTTCAAATCTACACCTTTTAGGGCTAGCTTATTTTTTATCTCTTTGGGATTGTTTCTTAGAAGTTTGATATCAATCATGATTTTGGACGCATTAATGGAAATAATATCACCTCTCTTAGCGAATTAGCCTCGGTTAACAACATTACCAACCGATCAACTCCCAATCCTAAGCCAGCTGCCGGTGGCATGCCGTATTCTAAGGCTTCTACAAAATCTTCATCAAAAGGACTAGCTTCTAAATTGCCTGCTTGGCGCCGCTTTTCTTGGTATTTAAAGCGTTCCCGCTGTTCTAAGGGGTCATTTAATTCAGAAAAACCATTGACTAATTCTAAGCCGCCAATAACTAACAGAAAGCGCTCGGTAAGATTTTTTTGAGATTCTTTGGATTTAGCTAAAGGCGATATTTCTTTTGGGTAATCAACAATAAAAAGCGGATCGATGATGTTTTTCCGGACAATCTTTTTGAATATTAAGTCAAATAATTCAAATTTATCCAAATTCTTTTCAAAACTTACATTATTTGAGTTCAAGAATTTTTTGATTTCTTGATCAGGGGAGTGGTTTAAATCTAAACCGCTATATTTTTTAATAATCTTCTCAAAACTTATTTTCTGCCATGGCCGCCTAAGATTAATTTTCTTGTTTTGCTTAGAGGGAATTTTAGCGAAAAGTTGTTTAATTTTCAGATTAGCCAGAAGCTTTATAAATATTTTCTCTACAAAATTCATAAGTCCTTCGTAGTCTTGATATGCCCAATAGAGCTCAAGCATGGTGAATTCTGGATTATGCTCTCGATCCATACCTTCGTTTCGAAAATTTCTGCCTAACTCAAATATTTTTTCAAACCCACCCACCAGGATTCTTTTAAGATATAACTCCGGAGCAATTCTTAAATAAAGATCAAGGTTTAGAGCATTAAGGTGCGTTTTAAAGGGTCGAGCCGTAGCCCCGCCAGCTAAAGACTGAAGTATTGGTGTTTCAAACTCTGAAAATCCTTCTTGTTTAAGAATTTCTCGCAGGGCTTCGATAATTTTCGTTCTTTTTACAAAAATATCCTTGACTTCCTGGTTTAGGAGTAAGTCGAGGTAGCGTTTTCGATAGCGTTCTTCAACATCTTTTAAACCATACCAGCTACTGGGTAAGGGACGTAAAGATTTTGTAATAATTTGACTAGAAATAGCGTCAAGACTTTTCTCCTTCCTTTTGGTGGTATAAACTTTACCAAATAAGAAAATAAAATCACCAATATCTAAGCCCTTACTTAAAGTATCAAAATTAGAAAGATTTTTCTTTTGGAGTAAAATTTGAATTTTTCCACTTTCATCCACTAAATCAACAAAAATCAATCCGCCTTGCTGACGCAAGCCTATAATTCGACCAGCTACGGTTACTTTTTTCTGGTTCCTTAGTAATCGAGTAAAATCATGCAAAACCTTAGCGATGGGTAAAATAGTTGGTATTTTTGAAGGATAAGACGGATAACCCTCTTTTTTAAAAAAGTTTATTTTTTTTCGTCTTTCTTCAACTATTTTATCAAGGGGGTTCATTGAATAGAGAGAATTTTATAGCGTACTTTGCCGCGGGGAGTCTCTACTTCCACCTCGTCATCAACCTGGCAGCCTAAAAACGCCTTGCCTAAAGGCGACTCATTAGAAATTAAGCCCTCTTCAGGATTTGCTTCATTAGAGCCCACAATAGTAAATTTTTTCACTGCTCCATCTTTAAAAACTTCAATAGTGGAGCCAATTTTAACCATCCCACCAGCTGGTGCTTTTTGAATAATCGTAGTATTTTTTATCAATTCCTCCAATTCAGCAATCCGATTTTCAATCCTTGCCTGTTCTTCTTGGGCTTCGAAATACTCTGCATTTTCCGAAAGGTCACCAAATTCTTTGGCTTGTTTTAATCGCTCGGTTATTTCTCCTTTTCTCTTAGACCTTAGACGCTCAAGCTCCTGTTTTATTTTTTCAAAACCCTCAGCAGTAGTGAAATTTTTATTCATAGACGATTTTTATAATACCACAGAAAAATTTCCTTAGCTACCGGCAGGGCGTTAAGGACACCTTCTTGAGCTTTTTCAATTAATACGAGAAGGGCTATTTGAGGATTTTCCACCGGAGCAAAGCCCACAAAAAGAGCATTGATTTGGGTTTTGTCGGCAATTTGAGCGGTTCCTGTTTTTGCAGCTACCGAAACTGGCAGATCGCTTAAAGAATAAGCAGTACCATATGGTTGTTTAACAGCATCAGTTAATCCTCGTTTTATTAAATTAAGAATATAAGGATTCTCAAGGGTATACAATATTTTTGGTTTATTTTCTTTAACTAACTTATTATTCGTATCTCTTATTTCGCTGATAATATAGGGCTGATAAATTTTCCCTCCATTAGCAACAGCTGTAATATAGTCTATCAGCTGGATGGGGGTTAATAATAAGTCACCTTGGCCAATACTCACATTATAGGTATCACCTAAACGCCATTGGGGTTTGTTTTGGGAATCAGGTAGAAAGCCTTTAGTTTCACTAATTAAATCTATGCCGGTGAGATCGCCTAAGCCAAATTTTTGCCAATAAAATTTTAATTTTTCTATTCCTAGACCTTTTTGAGTAGGAGTGCCGCCTCCAATACTATAAAAATAGACATTAGAGGAGCGAGCTAAGGCGGAGTATAAATTAACAATGCCGTGGGGCTTCCAGTCAAGAAAAATACTTGGCTGATCTGGATGATAGGGGTTAGGAACTTCTAAAAATCCAGGAGAAAAAATTGTTTTCTTATCGTCAATTAGTCCCTCATTTAAAGCGCCATAGGCAACTAAAGGCTTAATAGTGGATCCCGGGACATAAATGCCGCTAATAGCCCGATTAAACATCGGCTTATCTCGGTTGTTTAAAACCGAATTGATAGCTTCCATATCCTCGGAATAAAAAATATTATTGTCAAAACTTGGTAAACTCACTAAGCTTAAAATTTGACCATTTTGGGGATTGAGAGCTATTACGACCCCAGCTTTTTTGCCTAACTCTCTTAATCTGTTTTGTAAAACATCATAAGAAAATTTTTGAAGGTCCTTATCAATAGTGGTGTAAAGTTGAAAACCGTTGGTTGGCTCTTGAACCAAAGTTTCCTCTAAAAGAGTGCTTTTAGCATCGCGCTTGAGGTTGATTTTGCCATTTTTGCCCCGGAGAAAATCATCGTAATAGGCTTCAAGCCCGCTCTTACCTATTAAATCATTTAAGTCAATTTCGGTATTTTTTGCTAGATCTTCTTTGGTGACTGAACCGGTATAACCTAAAAGATGGGAAAATTGTTGGCCATCAAAATAGTGTCTGATGGTATTTTGTTCTATTCTTACACCTTTGAGATCCAAAGCTTTCAAAGATATCACCTTTTCAATCGGGAGGTTTCTTTTTAGAAGGACTATCGAGGGATCTTTACTTTTCTCTATAAGGTTATTCCACTCCTCTGATGAGATATTTAGTTCTCTCTTCAATGTTTCAATTACGGCTTTTCGAGGATTTGATTCGCGGGGTAAGAGAATCGGCAGAAGATAAACATCAAATCGAGGGATGTTTTCTACTAGAGTCTCGCCATTTCGGGCAAATATAATTCCCCTATTGGCTCGGATAGGGATAGTCTTATTGACATTGGCTGAACTTCGAGATTGCCATAATTCGGCGTTTACAACATTCAAAAAGAAAAGGCTGACTATTAAAAGACCGAAAACACCTATAATTAGAAGGTTAACTGCCGAAAACGTCGAATCCGCCAACGATAGTTCCATCCGGTCTTCGCCGAGGCTTTTTTCTTTAAGATCGTTTAAAGAGATTTCTCCGAAGTCAATTTCTTTTTGGGTTTTTTTAAGCTTTTTCATCTTTGGTAATATATCAAATCCTCTTCATTATTAAAGCTAAACCTAAGGTTAATAAAATATTATAGACAATTTCTTTTAAAAAAACATTAGAGTAATTCAAGAAATTAAGGTTTTCCCCAAATACTTTCATTAAAAGTATAGAGAGAATAAAAAATAACAGACTTGATAAACTAATGGTAAAAATAAGCCTTATCCAGGTTCTTTTTAAATATTTGAAAGCCAACCAACTCATTAGCATAAAGGAAATTAGCAAAGAGGCTATAGTGATACCTGGATAAGAGCTGCCAGCACTCAGGATAGCTGCCAAAACTGCTAATATCCAGATTTGATAGAGGCTTAATGAAGAAACTATTAAAGAAGATAGCCAAGCCAAAACGAAATTGGGTTTTACAGAATAAATCTCAAAATTCATCCGCTGGAGGAAGGCTATAAGAATAGTAATTACTCCCAGAAAAAGAAGTTTAAAGTTAAGGGAACGCATATTATTTTATCGATTGCCACTTTCATTATAACAAATTTACGAAGCTAGGAGA
>CAYISL010000039.1:0-5552 GCA_964366075.1 uncultured Candidatus Saccharibacteria bacterium | reverse complement strand
TTATCTTCAGTGATTTTTGGAATACGCACAAATTCTTTAATGGCTTTTAATGGTATAAAATAATCTTTTTCATTTTCTTGTCTAAGATTTTTTTCAAGAATTAGTTTAGTGATTGGAGAATTAAGCAAAGAAAAATAAAACAACAGTTCGTTTCTTGAATTTGAACTAACGATTAAAGATTGATTGTTAATCAAAAGGATATTTCTGTCTGTAAATTGAAAGCGATTAGCGAATCTTGTCCGCCAAATAATTTTAAATTTTTTATTAAATGTGATTATTCCCTGACTTCCAGATGGAAATTTGAATGAACCATTAAAAGGATAAAATTTATTACTTTTGCTTATTGTATAAGCATTCCAGTTATTATTTTTATAGTCAAAAATTTCAAAATGGTTATCGGTATTTTGATTTCTAATTAAATTCTCATTTATTATAACCCCGCCATCAAAAGAAAAGTCATTTTCGGGAGTCAGTTTAGTTCTAAACAATGATATATTAATGGTGTTTTCTTTGTATTCTTCGTGAAAATCTAAAAATTTTTTATCTTGTTTAATAAAATTCCAGTTAGCAACATTTTGTAATAATTTCACTTGTAGGATTTCCCTTTTATTAATCTTTTCCCCATTTAAGATATTTTTTAGGGTTTCTTCAATATCATCATCGGGATTTTTATAATTGATTATTTCAACTTTATGTAATGCCAATGGCACTTTCCCATTGAGGACAAAAATTAAACTTGAAGTAGGCACTGGTTTGTTTTGTTTTAACCCTCTACCAATAAACATTTTCCCACTAAAAGTAATTATCTTTTCAATAGTGGTAGATTTAGCCAAATGATAACGAAGAACATCAAGGTCGCCAGCGTTTAATAATGTTTGAGGAATAATATAACAAAGTTTGCCGCTCTCTTTTAATAAGGCAATTCCCAAAGCAACAAAGAATGCATAAAGATTTGGCTTAGGAGAATATGGCTTAATTCTATTTGGCACGGTATTTAAATTTACGCCATAAATATTACTCATTTGAACTTTTTTATCTTGTATAAGTTTTACTATTAGAACTCCTTGTGTTGAACATTCGTTATATCCAATATAGGGCGGATTACCGATTACATAATCAAAACGACGGCGAGGAATTTCTGGTAATTTTTCCTCTAAGCTCTTTTTCATTTCTTTCAAATCGCTTTCTTCTCTCATATAACTTTTATATCCTAAATCCAATTTGGTTTTAAACCCCAAAGAGGACTGTCTTCCCGGAAGTTCAAAATCGTGCGTTGGCAAAAATTCAGATATACTATCCATTGTTTTGAATGCCTTAATTTTTTTATCAATCGGGTTATTATATTTCTCATTAATAATTAACGGCAGCATCCTCATTAAAATATTCATTTCAGCCAAGTATAATGGAAATTCAGCTATATCTAAACCAAAAACATTATCATTAACTAATCCCTCTATTTTTTCAGATGATTTTTCTGAGCCGTTAGGCACAGCGTTAATTATTTGATTAACCGCACTATACAAAAAAGTCCCACTACCACAGGAGGGGTCAATAATTGAAATGTATTTTTCTTCTGGCTTATTATCTAATCGCTTTTTTATTTCTGTTGGAGTATAGCCGATTTGTTTTAGCATAAAATTAACTACCTCTGGGTCTGTGAAGTATTGTCCTTTTTGTGTTTCTTCGTAAAGTTCTTTCAAATAATTTTCATAAATATAACCAAAAATTTCATTTTGGACATTGGCAAAACTATATTTTTTAATAAAAACGAAAATATCTAACCACGGGGAGACTTCGTGCAATTCGTTTTTGGGCTTGCGAAAAAGCTCTAAAAGTTTGTTTGTGATAAATTCTTGCTCTTTGGCAAAGGGACGATAAATGTTTTTAGATATTTCATTAGAAATGCCGTTAATGATGCCTAAAATTTTGCCGTATTGTTTTACCCTTAGACATTCGTAAATACTATTTTGAATATCCGAGAATTCTTTTTTGAAATCACTAAAATCGTTATCTACCAATGTTTTATAAAGTATAAACTGAATGATATAGGCGTAAGTAATTTCAACAGCAATTTTTTCTTTTTGCTTGTTATCGGTTGCCTCTAAATATCCTTCTATTTGCAATTTATGTTTAAAACTTTTTATCAGGGTGGTTATATCTCTAAAAAAGTCCTGCCTTTTTTTATCTACCGAAATATCCTCTGGTATAATTTTTAACTGCCCCCTTTTCTCAAAGAAGGACAGATAATAAAATTCTGGCTTAATATATCCTCGCCAAAATTCTTTAAACAATTCGGGATTATCAAAGATTTGCTTTAAGTTGAATTCTTTAAGTAAATAAGCGTTATTATAAAATTGCCAGCTGTAGCCGTCTGTTAATATTCCGTATTTTTTATCCAAATCAAGCTGATATTGAAGTAATTGGTTTAAACCGTTTTCAATGTTGCCGTATTGCTCCACCTCAAGAGGAATATTTATTTCGGGATTTATATAAATAATAATATCGGCCAAGCGTCTGGCTTTTGTTATGGTTTCTTCTGTAAATTCGTTATTTCTTTTTTTTAATGGAGTAGATCTTAATCCCTCTTTTAAATTAAAAATGTCTTCAGATTTAAGAAAATCTTTAACAAATTTCTGAACACCAGAGCCAACTTCTTGGGTTTTATAAACCTCCTTTTCTTTGCTCCATTTATTTTTTAACTCTCTTATGTTCATTTATGTTAATTCTGTTTTTACTCTGCTTAAAAATTTTTCAAACTCTTTTTTATCAATTCTAAACTCTCTATTCACCTCAACATTTCTATATAATCGCCTTCTAAAATTTTATTTGGATATTTGTTTATTGATCTCATAACAGAGTAAACATCTTAATAATAGTATATCTGGTTTTTAATATTTATCAATTTCCCACCACGCGCTTGCGCACGATATAGTAAAAGCAACCAAGCAAAAAGGAACTAGATCCTAATCTAATACAAAAATATCGGCTCAAGTATATCTGAGCCGATAATTAACGCCAAAATTATCATTCAACATACCCCACACTAAATTTTGTACTAAGATTCCAAAATCTGCTTATTATGATGTCAATTAAAATAGCGATGGCGATGTGCTTCGCCCAATGCGGGGATGGGCTTATTCAGCCCGCGCACATCGCGACTTAAAAAATGGCAAAATTAATACGGGGCTCAGTTGCTGATAGTAAAATTCCGGCTGGAACTTTAATCCAGCAACGAGAAGTACTTCGCCGCTAATTCGATATCTTCTTTTTTCAAGGCCTCAACAAAAAGTTTTAGAGTTTCTTCCGGAGTTTTACCGCCATAAGTGTCTTGACGCATTAATTTTTCGTAGCGCTCAATGGCGTTCATTCCTTTTTGATAAGGATTGTTTTGCCGATTTAAATAAAAGTAAATCCCGCCAACTAAAATCAAAATAGCCACAAAAATCCCGCCGAAAATAAAAAAGCGCCGGCGAGATAAGAATCGAAATTTTTCAATTAAACCAGTATTCATCTTTATTTTTATAAATTCTAAGATTTACCCTTAGAAGGCTTAATTCCTCTGTCTTTAAGCACCTTTTAAGAATATCTCTAGAGTAAGTGCTGAATATAATATAATCCTTTATTCTCTGTCAACTAAGTTATCCACAGTTAGTCTAGTTTTACTAACGATCGTTAAAATACTAGACTAATTAGGAATTAACTAAAATAATAATTATTCGCCGCTATTTTCTTTCTGTAGTTCTATCAGATCTAAAGTCCCTCCCTTACTAGTGCCAAAAATATGTACGCAACGGAGCAGCTTTAATCTATGTAAATCTTTTAGAAATTCTTTCGGTAATTTACTATCCCCTATCCAAACGCTTTTTTGAAGCATCCTGAAACCTAAAAGATTTAATTGGGACCTTAGCCAAAATCGCTTATATTTTTCCTTTTCTGGAATATCGAAAACAATGACTTTCTGGAAATCTTTCTCTTTCTCTGTATTTCTTATTGAACTACGTCTTTCCAACAATCTGTTTAATTTAGCTATTCCTGTTCGAGTTAAACTCCAGAAATTTCTATTATTAATTTCTCTCTTCTTAATAAATCCCTGCCTCCGAAGATAAAAAAGAAGGTTATGGAAATTGTGCCTATCTCGATTAAAATTCTTTTTGCTTATAAACCTCTCCCTGCCATATAAGTAGTGGTAAATATTCCTATAAGAATTATAGTAATCTGTAAAAAATACATCGGTGACCACTTCCCCTGCCTCTTTTAGGGTTTGAAGCATTAGATCTATTTTCATAGAACTACCAGTCTATTACAATTATTCTCTTTAGTCTAGTTTTTTGACGATCGTCAAAAAACTAGACTAACTGGAATAAGATAAGTGTAAATAAGTGTAAGGTTGTAAAACTATAGAAAGTTTAGGAAGGTATAGAATTTTTAAATTCCTGCTAAAAACGTCCGCCCTCTGTTTTTAAACAGAGGGCGGAGACGAAATTAATATATTCTAGTTTTGGGTTCCTTATTATATCTCACTTAAATGCTCTTTCAAATCTAAGGCTTTAGCAATCTCTGCTCGGTTAAAACCGACAAAAATTTCTTTACCAATTTCTATTACTGGTACGCCCAATTGATGAGACTTATCAATCATCTCTTTTAAGGCACTTTCGTCCTCCCCCACATTAAGTTCCTGATATTCAATATTATTCTTCTTTAGAAAATCCTTTGCTAATTTACAATATATGCAATTTGGTGTGGTATAAATTCTAACCATAGTTCAGAGATCGCCATTACCAATTTAGCTAGTTGGTGGTGTGATAGTTCCGCTACTGCTCGGCGTACCAAATAAAGACCAGAGAGCAAAAATTGCTAAAAGAACACCCATTATCACATTATTCCATAAAGCCGTGCCCAAACCAGCAAAACCTAGGATCCAAGGTGAAATTAAAACCCAAAGCCCAAGAATTAACTCAATCCAAGCTATCCACTTAGACATAGTTTTAGTTTATTAGTATTAAATTAATTTTTTCGACCCTTTTTAAATATTATAGCAAAATAACCAAAATAATTAAACGCCACTCAAGGCCTTCTCAATCTCTTGCTCAAAAGTAGTTAATGGAAGGGCTCCTTGAAGCATTTTATCTTGAATAAAAATTGTCGGCGTGGCTTTAATTCCTAAGCGCTGAGCTTCTTTTTGTTTATTAGCAACGACTTCCTTATATTTACCGCTGTCAAAACAGGACTCAAAATCAGCGGTATTTAAATCTAAGCCACTAGCAAATTTTTTGAGATTTGCCTTAGAAAAACCTCCCTGGTTTTCGCCATTCCAATTTTCGAAAAGATAATCGTGATATTGCCAATATTTGCCCTGGTCTTTCGCACATTCAGCAGCCTCCGCTGCCCAAACTGATTCCTGACCAAGAAAACTGAGCGCCCGGAAAATAACTTTCACCTTCCCGGTTTTGACATATTCCTCTCTAATAGTTCCTTCGCTTTCTTTATAAAATTTTTGGCAGAAGGGACATTGAAAATCACTGAAATTAATAATGGTCACCGGTGCCTCGGGA
>CAYISL010000038.1:0-5600 GCA_964366075.1 uncultured Candidatus Saccharibacteria bacterium | reverse complement strand
AAGATAACGATATTGACACGCTTAGCAATTTCCAAGGCCTTGCCGCTTTTGATTAAAATGCCGCTTTTGGCCGCCAGTCCCGTTCCCATCATGACAGCGGTCGGTGTTGCCAGGCCTAAAGCGCAAGGACAGGCGATAATTAAGACCGCAATCAAAATAGTAAAGGCAAAAGCGAACGGCATACCAACGATAAAATACCAAAGGAAAAAGGATAGAATTGCAATAACAATAACCGCCGGAACGAAATAAAGAGAAACCTTATCAGCAAGCAATTGAATGGGGGCCTTAGAAGTCATTGCTTCTTCAACAATCTTGATTATTTGGGCTAAAACAGTATCCTCGCCAACTCCGGTTGCTTTGAATTTCAACATTCCGGTTTTGTTCATTGTCGCTCCAATAACTTTATCACCGACTTTTTTTTCAACCGGCATTGATTCTCCAGTGATTACCTTTTCATCAACTCCGGAGTAACCGCCTATTACTATGCCATCAACCGGAATTTTTTCTCCAGGTCTAACCACTACAACATCCCCAATGTCAACATCTTTAATCGGAATTTCTATTTCTATTCCATTTTTAATTACTCTGGCTGTTTTTGCCTGCAACCCAATCAACTTTTGCAAAACAACTGAAGTCTTTCCCTTGGTAACCACTTCCAGATATTTCCCTAATAAAATGAAAAAAAGAATAAAAGCCGCTATCTCATAGTAAAGCCCCTCGGCAGTGTGCTCGCCGATCCCGAACCAGATGGCAATCGAAACTACTATACTATAAACATAGGCTGCCGATGTTCCAATAAAGATTAAGGAATCCATATTGGGAGTTAATTTAATTAAACTTTTAAACCCGGAAGAGTATAGCTTTAGAGCTACGATAATCACCGGGGTTGTCAAAACGAGCTGAATTAAAGCCTGAAATGGAGCGTTTCCTATAAAAGGAACAGGTAACCCAATCATCCAGCCCATACTAAAATACAATAGAGGAATTGAGAAAATCAAAGAGATGATTACTCTTTTTTTAAGATCTTTGATTGCCTTTTCCTTTAATTCTTTTTCTCTTTCCGTCGCTATCTCCTCTCTTGCTTCATAACCAACATCTTTTATCGCTTCAATTATCTGATGTATTTTTAATATCTTTGGGTCAAAAGAGATTTGCGCTCTTTCCAGGGCAAATTCTGTTTTAACTTCGCTTATTCCTTCTAATTTCTTCAAAGTCTTTTCAACAATCTCAGCGCAGTGAGGAGAGGCCATTCCGCTAACTTTCAGATTAACCTTGTTAGTTCCTTCAATCTCTTCTTTTTCCTCGAAAACATCGTACCCTGTTTCTTTTATTATCGTTTTGATTTCAGAAAAATTAATCTTTTCGGAATCGTATTCCACAAAAGCTTTTTCCGCGGCAAAATTAACATTGGCGGATTTAACCCCCGTCTCTTTTTTTAAAGCATTTTCAATTTTTGCCGCGCAAGAAGCGCAGGTCATCCCGGAAATTTTTAGAGTTACTTTTTTGCCCATAATTATTCCTCGCAACAATCAATTAAATCTTGCACTAATTTATTTAATCTTTTGGTCAGATCGTCTTCATTCTTATCTTCCTTATTTATTTGGTTATCATTAATTTTTTTAACCTGGCCAATGTCTATAACTTGCAGATTTATGCCCCAAAATAGCGAGTAAAGATCATACGCTTTAGAAAATAAGTCCTGCGCTTCTTTTTTCTTGTCTTGGTTATAATGCTTAGTTCCAACTTCAATTAATCGCATTGAAGCAGCCAACAAATGCTTTGAGATACACCAAACTTCACCTTCGGCGTCTTTGACAATCTTTTTTAATAATTCCTTTCTTATTTCTCTGACTTTCCCGAGCAGATCATAATATTTTCCTTTGCCTGTTTTTGCACCGGTAAAGAAAAAGTGCTCTTCCAAACTGACCAAATTCATAATTGCAATCGACAGATCTTCATCAGAGGACAAATCAAGTTTGTGCTCTTTTTTTAATTTTTCTACTTTTTCCAGCAACTTATTAATCTCGATTTGTTTATTCATATTTTTAATTATAAATGAATCTCAAAATATAAGACTCCAATTTTATTTATTTTGCCCCGCAAAACTTATTATGAAGGCAGGCGACAAGCCAAGCTCCGACATAAGTGTAAATAACAGCTTGCGCCAAACCAGCCAGGAAACCACCAAAAGTTATCTCCACACCTCCGGCGAATTTTTCCACATTTACTAAGTGTACAAGCCAGCCGAAAAGCTGAAGAGCAAATCCTGGCCACAAAGCGACGAATGCCGCGCAGAGAATATAGATAGTCCCCATCACGCCGCCGCCGGCCAACGCAAAACCGTTTTTGTTTATTTGGCAATAATGTTTTTCGTTGTTCATAATTTTCTACCTCCTTTCAAAGTTAAATTAGTTTTCATTTTTTTCGACCTTTAATTATTTTTTAATTGCATGTTTAGTTATTTCTAAATTACAACTTTTGTGTTCCTTACACCAGGCTCTACATTTCTCCACCCATTCTTTCTCTTTGTATAACAATTTACATTCCGGACATTGGTATAATCCTTGTTTATGCCCCCTCATCATTAAAATATGCATTAAAGGACAAAGTAAAATAATTAACCAAATCCAATAATCACTGCTTGCTTTAAAAAAAGAAAGGACGTCGACAAATAATACAATCGGGGCTAAACAACAAATCGCCATCAACAACAGATGATTTTGTTTTATTTTTTGCCAAAGTGTTTTCATCATATTCTTAATGACAGCATCCGCCAGAAGGTTTAGATTGATCTTTAACCAATTTTTTCCGGTAATCCCCTCGGCACTGTTCAGAGCAGAATTTTTTACCAAATTCTTCGGGATAATCTTTTCCTTCTGCCAATTCCATTTTACAGATTGGACATTTTTGTTTAAAGAGTTTAAACATAATTTTTTGATTTAAATTTAAAGTTTCTCTAAGGATTTTTCAACGGCGACCTTTTGTTTTGCAAATAATATTTTCAATGAAGGAAAAAACATCGGGGTTCGGCTTTTATATTCTTGATAAATTTCACCAAACTTCTTCTCTATTTCTTTTTCTTCTTTTTTAGCTAAACCATAGTAAGCTAACACCAAAATAGGCCACATAAAAAGAGTAATGAAAGTTGGCCAATGAATAAGCATACCAAAAGTAATTAAAAGAATGCCTGTATATTGAGGATGACGTATATACCTGTAAATTCCGCCTGTTACTAATTCATCTTTAACATGATAAATTTTTTTCCAACCAGCGATAATTAAAAAACCACCAATCAACATTATTGAATAGCCAATCAACATTTCAACTATGGCTCCGGTTGTCCCCCAGCCAAATAAAGAGGCCCAAAGGTGACCTTTAATATGAACAAAGGGGATATCAATACCAAACACCGAAGAAAGAATATAAATAGTCAAAGGGAAACCATACATTTCAACGTAAAGAGCAATTATAAAAGCCCCAAGAATTCCACTATTTCGCCATTCCACTTTTTTCTCCGGTCTTAAAAATTTGAACATCAACCAGGCGACAAAAGTGATGCTTATTAAAACTATTCCCCATTGTCCATAATGATTAACATTTTCCATATTATTGAACGACATTTGCCAATAATTTTACTTCTGCTTTTCTATTTTGCGGATCATTAGTAGATAAATAAATTGATCTGACCGCCGGTCCCACTTCTTGTGGTCCGTGAAAAGCTGGGTCAAAAGTCACTTCTAGAAAACCAGTCTCCCCCGGAGCGACCTTTTGTGAAGTTGAACGTTTATCCATGCCAAATTCTGAGCTTGTCTTGTCGCCAACTGTTAATCTGGCAGTGGTGCAATGACAAGATGTCCAAATACTATCTATTTTCAAATCACCGTCGCCAGTATTTTTAATTTCATAAGTGTGTTTTACTTTTCCAGCAGCCATTGAAACGGTGCCGGCGTCGTATTCTTTTTGTAATATTTCTATTTTTGGCGTACCTTGATTTTCTGATGGTTCTGATCGCGAATAATTTAGCAGGCCAAAAGTTATTCCTCCGACAATTAATACAGCCGGCAATAAAATAAAGACTGTTTTTTTAATTTTTTTACGGCGCGCCAAAAGTAAACGCTCCTGTTCTCTTTGCTGCTTTTTTAATAGTCGCCGCTCTCTCTTGGTTAGTGGTTGATCAGTTAAATTGTTATTGAAATTGTCCATAATGATTAAATTTAATAAATTTTACTAAGCCACATCACAATTTTGTAAAAATTGTCTGTAAAAAGCGAGATGCCTAATATAATTAGAATTAAACCGGAAAATAAATTAATCCATTTGGTTATTTTAGCGAAGAATTCTGTTCGTTCCATCACAAACCCAAGAAAAAGAGCGGTTAACAAAAAAGGAATGGCCAGTCCCAGGGAATAAAAACTTAAAAGTATAACTCCTTGAGTTAACGTCCCTTGAAAAGAAGAAAGAACTAAAATTGAACCTAAGATTGGGGAAAAGCAAGCCACCCAAGCAAAAGCGAAAGTTAAACCGACTAAAAACGAACTTGTTCGATGGTTAAACTTTGAAAACATTTTTTTAATTAAACTAACCCGATGATTCTTAATTATTTTTAGGATGCCGGCAAACTCCAAACCAAAAACTATAATAATTAGTCCGCCTACTTTCTGCACCAATAAGCGATAAGGCATTAATGCTTGGCCTAACTTGCTGGCGCCTGCGCCCAAAACTATAAAAAGGATTGAGAAACCCAAAACTAGAAAAAGTGAGTGAGCAAACAATCTTAATTTAACATTCCTGTTTGGTAATTCTTCCTGTGAGATTCCCAAAAGCCAAGCAAAGTACGGAGGGATTAAAGGCAAAATGCAAGGCGCAAAAAAAGATAGAAATCCGGCAACAGAAGCAGTGATTATAGTAATTTCTTGAAGCATATTATTTTACCATCGTCAGCATTGTTTCTAGGTCGGATAAACCAGCCAAGCCCGGACGCAAGGTAACAATCTTGCCTTCTTTATCAATCAAAAAATGGGAAGGCGTGCCGCGAATTAAATATTGGTTCCAGATTTTTCTTTCTTCATCTAAAAGAATAAGAAAATTAGTGTTTTTTTCTTGAATGTAATCTTTAATTGTTTGTTTTGTCTCGCCGCTGTCAACAACCAATACTTGAATTTTGTCTTGATATCTTTTGGTAAAAGTTTTTAAACTTGGCAGCTCTTTGGCGCATTGGCCGCACCAGGTCGCCCAAAAGATTAAAAGCACTGGTTTCTTGTCCTGAAAATCACTCAAGGAAACTTTAGTACTAAAAACATCTTCCGAGGCAAAATCCGGGGCAAAAGAGCCTATTTCAATTCCTTTCGAGTCCGGAGATAAAGAAACTTGGCGCTTTGAACTTGAAGAAAAACTTAATTGAAGTTTCCAAATAGCCAAAACCCCAACAATTAAAAATAAAAACGTTAGCCATCTTGCCGACAAATTTCCTTTATGCTTCGCTTTAAACCCTTTAGCTGTGTCCAGTTTATTTACAGCCTCTTTTGTGCTATCGCAAAAAGAGCAGTTTTCCTTTTTATTTTTCTCGCTGATTTCTTGGTTCATAAACTAAACAAAAAATA
>CAYISL010000037.1:0-5847 GCA_964366075.1 uncultured Candidatus Saccharibacteria bacterium | reverse complement strand
GCGGAGAAAAAGAAAAAGCGCGGCTGCTAAATATGCTCATCCGCGCCTATGACCCGTGCATCACTTGTTCGGTGCATTAAAAATATGTGCTTAGCTATCCCAGGAAAAGTTATTTCTATGCAGGGCGACAAAGCCGCCGTAGATTTTGGTGGTCTAAAAAAAGAGATTAACATTTCTTTGGTGCCGGAAATTAAAAAGGGAGAATACGTAATAGTGCATGCCGGTTTTGCTATCCAGAAAATGAGCAAAGACAGTGCAACTGAAGTTTTTAAAATTTATGAAGAATCAAAAAAAACTAGAAAAAATACTAGAGCAAATAAATGCAGTTGCGGGCAAGATTAAGCGAGAGGTTCGGTTAATGGAGGTCTGCGGAACTCATACACAAGCGGTGAGGAAATTTGGCATTAGAGAGTTGATGCCTAAAAACGTAAAGTTGGTAACGGGGCCCGGTTGCCCGGTTTGTGTTACAGACCAGAGAGATATTGATGCAGTTGTGGTTTTAGCGAGGGCTGGGGTGCCTATTGCTACATACGGCGACGTTTTGCGCGTACCGGGGAGTTTTGGTAGTTTAGAAAAAGCTCGGAGAGAAGGGGCAAAAGTTTTTCCGGTGTACTCTGTTGCCGAGGCGGTAGAACTTAAAAAAGAGTATGATGATCTCGTTTTTTTTGGAATCGGCTTTGAGACAACCGCGCCAATGACAGCCTGGGGAATCAAAAACGGCCTAACGGTTTACTCGGCGCATAAATTATTTATTCCGGCGCTTGCCGCGCTGGCAACAAGCCAAGTAACTAAAATAGATGGGTTTATTGATCCCGGACATGTAAGCGCGATTGTGGGGACAGAGGTATATAAAGATATAAAAAAGCCACAAGTAATAACCGGCTTTGAGGCGGAGGATGTTTTAGTGGCTATTTATCTTTTGCTTAGTCAAATCGCCGAGGGGGAGACGGAGGTAGAGAACGAGTACTCGCGGGTAGTAAAAAAAGAAGGCAATACAAAAGCGATGGAATTAATTTTTGATGTGTTTGAGGTGGGAGATGGAGCGTGGCGGGGGTTAGGAGTAATTCCTCAATCTGGCTTGGAAATAAAAAAGAAATATAAACAGTTTGATGCTAAGTTAAAATACAAAGATGTTTTAGGGAAGGTAGATTTTTCTAAATCGCAAAAACCAACAGCTTGTCGTTGTGGAGAAGTGATCCAGGGTATTATAGACTCACGCCAGTGCCCGATGTTCGGCAGAGCGTGTACGCCGGAAAATCCGTATGGTCCGTGCATGGTTTCGGTAGAAGGCGCATGTAATGTAGAATATAGATATGAATGATTTAATTGAGCTGGAGCATGGGGGTGGTGGGCGGAAATCCGGAGAGCTGATTCGGGGGATCAGAGAGGTTTTGAGCCACAGAGGAAAGTGGAAAAATTGTGATGACGACGGAGCCGTTTTTGATTTAGGGAAAAATAAGTTAGTTTTTACTACAGATGCTTATATCGTAGATCCAATATTTTTTCCCGGCGGAGATATAGGAAAAATTTCCGTGTGCGGAACGGTAAACGATTTGGTGGTAATGGGCGCAAAGCCGCTTGGAATTTCTTTGAGTATTGTTATTGAGGAGGGCTTCCCCAAGAGTGATTTGATGAAGATAATTTCTTCTATAAATAAAATGTCGCATGAGGCCGGCGTGCCAATTGTTACTGGAGATACCAAGGTAACGGAAAAAGGAAAGTTAGATAAAATTCAGATTACCACAGCCGGTGTGGGGATGGTTGAAAAGGTAATTGCTAACGACGGAGTAAAGCCCGGAGATTATATTATAACCTCCGGAGATTTGGGGGAGCACACAGTGGCGCTGCTTTCTAAGAGATTTAATTACTAAATTAAAATAAAAAGCGACTCGAAGTCTCTTAATAAAGAAATGAGCGCGGTGGGCAAATATTTAAACGCGTGTAAAGACCCTACTCGTGGAGGCTTGGCCGCTAATATTATTGAGATGGCAGATAAGTCTAAGGTTAAAATTATTTTTGAAGAAGACAATTTGCCTTTTAAAAAAGAGACGAAAGCGGTTTCTGAGTTATTGGGGATTGATGCGATGTCGTTTGCCTCCGAAGGCAGATTTGTTGCAGCTGTCTCAAAGAGCAATGTGGCAAAAGTTCTAAAAACGCTTAAAAAGTTTAACAAAGAGGCTAAAATAATTGGTGAGGCTCAAGCAGGTAAAGGTGTTTTTATAAAAACTGCTTTGGGTGGGCTTAAGAAAGTTGAGATGCCAAGCGGCAAACTAGTGCCGAGGATCTGCTAAAAGGTGGTAAAATATTTGACCAAAACTAATTCCAGCATCTCCGCGAGGAACCCCGATGAATTTATTTCTGGATAAATTATCGGGGTAAATTTTTTGGTTGACGATAGCGCCCTTGGAAATTAGATATTTGGAAATGATTTTGTTGTTGGCCAAACCGCCAGCGAGGTAGAACTTATCATTTCCTAACTTTGGAAGCATCTTGTATACTCCTTTCGCGATGTAAAGTTGCGCAGTGGCGGCGAGGCGTTTTTTATCTTTGTTTAGGTTTTTTATTAAGTACTCAAAGAGGGTAGTAATGAGTAACTCCTGTTTTTTTATTTTTGGTTGTATGTTTAAATACGGTTTTGTTGATTTTTTTTCTAGTAAAATAATGGGCTCGTGTTTATATTTTCTTTCGTTTTTGCAAAATCCTAAAAGCAATGACACGGCGTCTAAAACTCTACCTGTGCTGGAAGTTTCTTGGCAGTTGAAATTTTGCTTTAGTTGATTATATAAAAGCTCAAATTGATTACGTGTATAAAATTTTTTAAGGCGTGCGTAGATTGCATCTTTGGTCATAAATTTATTAAGAATTCCAAGTAACATTCTTGCTGGCTCCTTTACTGCTAAATCTCCGCCAAGCATCGTTTGGTTTTCTAGGTGGCCGATACGAGTAGCACGTAATCCGTAACGAGTAATATGTAAGTTAAACACTTCGCCACCCCAAATCTTGCCGTCTAAGCCATAGCCTGTTCCGTCTAGCGAAACTCCGTAAAAAAGTTTGTTAGTTGTTAGTTGTGATTTGTTATATGTCATGTTTTCCCCAATCGCCGAGAAAATGTGTGCCATGTGGTGTTGAACTGTAATGTGTTTAGTTTTAAATTTTTGCGCTAATTTTTCTCCCCAAATGGTTGTTTTGTAGAGTGGGTGAAGGTCGGTTATTATAAATTTTGGCTTTATGTCGTTTTTTGTTAAAAAACCTAAAACTACTTTTTGGAATTTTTTGAAATTATTTTCGTCTAGTAGATCTCCAAAACTTTCCGAAAAATAAATATTTCCGTTATTGTAAACAGAAAAATTGCCCTCGGACTCTGCGCCGAGTGATAATATTGAGTTTTTTTCTTTAGTGCTTATGCTAATGGTGCTCATGGGATAATGTATTTATCATCCCTAATATTTTTTTTGCTTCGTCTTCTGGAAGTTTTTGTATGGCTAATTCGCCGTGAGCAAGGATGTATTCGCCAACTTTCACGTCTTTCAAAAGATCTATGTTAACCTCGTGACTGTGGTCTCCCGAATCTACCACGGCTTTGTTGCCGTTTACTTCATTGACTTTCATGGGAGTTGCTAGACACATAAAAGCATGCTAACATTTTGCTTATTATGAAGCAAGTATTTATTTATTCAACGCCGACCTGCATTTATTGCCGGATGGCGAAAGATTGGTTCAAAGAAAAGGGGATAGAATACACAGAGTACGACCTTTCTGTAAACGTGGAAAAGCGCGACGAAGTGATAAAGAAAACGGGACAGATGGGAGTGCCGGTCATAGAGATAGGCGGAGAGATTGTCATTGGTTTTGACAGGAAAAGAATAGAGCAGTTGCTGGGAATATAGTCCGCAAAGGGCCCTCATAGTTCAATGGATAGAACAGTCCCGTCCTAAGGGATAGATGTATGTTCGATTCATACTGAGGGCATGGGTGGGGCCCATAGTAAACTGGCATTACACCTCCATGGCATGGAGGGAGACGGGGTTCGATTCCCCGTGGGTCCAAAACGAACTTGACTTTTTATTTTTATTTGTTACCATACAGGTAGCAGGTTTTGTTATTTAAAATAGAAAAAGGAGGAAAGAATGGATATCAGAAAACTTCTTTCGGATGTATGGCAAGGAAGGCCAGTTTCCGACGTTGTTAATTTAATTTTAAAAAAACACAAAGAGGAAACCGGAAAGGAATTAGAAAAATGGGGAATAGACACTTTAGCAGAACTTCTTGAAGACCTGACTCCAAAAAACAGAACATCAAATGTTAATCAAACAGAAGAGGATATAAAAAAATATATCCTCAAAATTCCAAAAAGGCGCTGATTGTGGATAAACCCTTGGCGCCTTGCTTTTTTTAGGGGATATGCTACTATGATTTTGGAAGCACTTTTAGTGTTTAAATATAACGAAGGAAGGAGGTTTGCTAATTTTTTGGAGATATCTTTTAAAACCTTTATTTTAATTGGAGGAAACATGTCTAATGTGAAATTTGGCGGGATAAGTATTCCTAAGGTTAAGGTCAGAATAAGAATCAAAGATTGTGAAGAAATCAGAAATCATCCCGATTTCGGAAAATTTGCAGGAAGAGTTGTGATTGCGGTTGCTATACCTGGCAGGGTAGGAAAATGCTTTGAGTTTTCAGCTAATTTTTCCTCGGGTTTTCGCGGTCTGGTACAGGAAAAACATACAATTTCCGAAAACCTTGTAGAGATATTAATGCCTCCTGAAGCAATTTCTCTTACTTAAGAGAGAGGGCCTCGGCTTATAAGCCTCTCTTATAGAGGAGAAAACCCCTTCTTCTATTCTTCGGGGGAGCGGTGCCTGCCACCGCTCCTGACGAAAATTATCCGGTGTTCCGCGCCTTTGGCGGACACCGGTTTTTATTTTTGATTTTTTACGGCAGTTCTGATATTATTGACTCTATGCCGGACGAAGAACTTAAACAATTGCTTCAGAAAAATCTTGAAACATCGCAGGAAAGTTTGGAGATACTTAAAAAAATGAACCGCGCCAGAATGATTGGCAACACTTTGGTTTTTTTGAAATGGGCGATTATCATCGGCCTTTCTTACGGAGCGTATTATTTCATTGAACCGTATTTGAAAGTCATAACAGGCGGGCTGGATACAATAAATTCCGGCATGGAGCAGGTTAAAGACATTCAAAATTTATTGCCTAGGTAGCTCAGTGGTAGAGCACTTCTCTGAAAAAGAAGGGGCCGACAGTTCGATCCTGTCCCTAGGCATCATTTTAAAATAAGAAAATTTACTCTCCTTTTATTTTTAGTTTCTGAATTTTCTCTTTGTTTAATTTTGGAAGTTTGATTGTTAGAATTCCTCCTTTAAGATTCGCATCCGCTTCGTCTGGGTCAACTTCTTGAGGGAGAAGAATAGATCGGCTGAATGAACCCCAGTAGAGTTCTTGGTAGAAATAAGATTCTTTTTCAACCTTATGAGTTTCTTCGCGTTTCCCTTTTATAGTTATCATCTCGTGGGAAATGGAAACATCTAAATCTTCCGGCTTTACTCCTGCCACGATTGATTTAATGATTATTTCCGTTGGTGTTTGAAAAACATCCAAAGTCAACTGTCCTTCCTCGGCGCTTTCTTCCATCCAGTTGCCGTCGCCTTTGATGCCTATATTTTTTTCCAACTCGCTGTCTTCTAGTTTCCCGGAGCCCGTTAATTTTTCAAAAAATGATCTTGCCATGATTTATTTTAATTTTATTAATTACTTTTAATTTTCTTAACTTTCTCAAAAACGAATATTATTATGATAATAAGAACCCAGAGAGGAATAAATAATTTCA
>CAYISL010000036.1:4541-5945 GCA_964366075.1 uncultured Candidatus Saccharibacteria bacterium | reverse complement strand
TTGCTAAAAGATTTGCTAATCGGTCGCCTAATTTATCCCTTCTTGATTTAATCCAGGAAGGCAATATTGGCCTTTCCCGGGCAGTGGAAAAATTTGATTATCGCCGCGGATTTAAATTTTCCACTTACGCTACTTGGTGGATTCGTCAAGCTATTACCCGGGCCTTAGCTGATTATTCCCGGACAATCAGAATTCCTGTTCATATGGTAGAAAATATTTCTAAATATACCCAAATGAAGCGCCGTTTAACCCAGGAATTAGGCCGAGAGCCTTTAGCTGAAGAAATTGCGGCGGAAATGGATATTGACGTTGAAAAAATACGCTACATTCAAAAGATTTCCCGGGATGTGATTTCTTTAGAGACGCCGATTGGTGAAGACGAGGAAGACTCTATTCTGGCTGAGTTTATTCCCGATGAACGAAATTTGTCTCCTATTCAAGTAGCCAGCCGGCGCTTGCTTAGAGACCAGTTGAAGGAAATTTTAGTTGACCTTTCTCCGCGGGAACAAAAGATTTTAAAGATGCGTTTTGGGTTGGATGACGGTATTACTCACACGCTTGAAGAAGTAGGAGAAGAATTTGGCGTTACCCGGGAGCGGATTCGCCAAATTGAAGCCAAATCCTTGGAGCGCATTAGAGAACACGAAAAAATAAAGAGAGTTAAAGAATATTAACCCCCACACTAATGAAACACAGGTTTTCTCCGAAGCTTTTGCCAAAATAAGGATTTTAAGATTAATTCTAATATTTCTTAAAAAACGATCTTAACTAGAGAAAACTTTTGGGCTTCGCAGTGTTTCATTAGTGTGGGGGTGTGGATAACCTCGATTTTGGCATTTGGCTTTTAGTAATCAATATTATAAAATTAAGCTGTAATAAAAACCGAAGAACTAAGTTATGAAAGATCCTGGTTTGGTAAAATTTGTGGTTTGGCTTTTAATTATTGGGCTGTTGTTTTCCTTGGTTCTTTTTGCTTTTTTTTAATAACAATCAAAGAACCAGAGGTACTTAAAATATGTCTAAAAAAACGATAAAAAAGTTAATAAAGAATAATAAATCCACCCCTTCTAAAGTTTTTGAGAAGTTGCTTTCGCGGCAGACTAAAATTATCTTAGGCGCCGTTGATGAAAGATTAACGAAAACCGATGAAAGAATAGCAATTGTTGAACAGAGATTAGTAAGAACTGATGAGAGAATAACGCTTCTCAATCAAAGATTAACAAAATTAGAGGAAAGAATAATGATTATTGATCAAAGAATAGCTAAAGCAGAAGAAAGATTTGCTAGAAAATTGGATGACTTAATGACAATGCTCGATAAGTTTCTTAAAAGACTATTGGACGCAGAAGATGAGTTTACGGCTATGAAGATAGATATTAATCGAATAAAGAAAGTTATTAGAGA
>CAYISL010000036.1:0-4441 GCA_964366075.1 uncultured Candidatus Saccharibacteria bacterium | reverse complement strand
GCCATTGATATCGGAAGCGATCTCAATTTTGGGAATCTCCAAAAAGTGCTTAATATCTCTGGCATCAGTATTGGGACCAGTACTCCTTTTAGTGGTGGGATTAAATTTTCTGATGGCAGTGAACAAACCACCGCTGCCAGTGCGGGCAGTGTTACGGCAGCTAATATTTCTTCGGGTACCTTTGGTTCAAATGTCAGTTACGGCAATTTCTCCTTTTATAAAGATGCGGGCACTCCTATTCTTCAGGTAGACGCAACTAACGCCAGAATCGGCATCGGGACAACAGGGCCGGGTAATAAACTACATATTTACACAACTGCCAGCGCTGATGGTCTCTCTATAGATGGGACTGCCAATCCTGGACTTAATCTCCGCAATGCCGGAACTATTAAAGCTTTTATCGGTATGGTTACTGCTAATGGTGCATGGGTAGCTGGCTCGTTAATAAACGACACTGTCTTCCGAGCTCAAAACGCTAATATTCACTTTACCACAAATGGAGGTACATCAGCGCTTATGACTTTATCTTCTAGCAGCAATGTCGGCATCGGGATAACCAGCCCGGCACAGAAACTTGATGTTGCCGGAACAGTCCAGATGACCGGCTTCAAACTAACGACCGCCCCTATCAGCGGATATGTCTTAACTTCTGATGCCGCAGGAGTAGGAACCTGGCAAGCAGCAGCAGGCGGGATTGGTGGCAGCGGTACAACCAATTACATTTCTAAATGGACAGCCGGCACCACACTTGGCAATTCAATTATTTATGATAATGGTACCAATGTCGGCATCGGGACAACCAGCCCGAGCGGTAAATTGTCAGTAGTAGGTAGTAGTAATGATTTTGGATTAGACACTGGAGTGTATCCAGGCATTGGCAGAATTTGGTATAAATCAGATGGAACAGGGTACGGACTTTCTATTGGCAGAAAAGCCATAGACAATTCTTATTCTGATTATGTTTACATTAAAGATGGCGGCAATGTCGGCATCGGGATAACCAGCCCGGCACAGAAACTTGATGTTGCCGGAACAGTCCAGATGACCGGCTTCAAACTAACGACCGCCCCTATCAGCGGATATGTCTTAACTTCTGATGCCGCAGGAGTAGGAACCTGGCAAGCAGCAGCAGGCGGGATTGGTGGCAGCGGTACAACCAATTACATTTCTAAATGGACAGCCGGCACCACACTTGGCAATTCAATTATTTATGATAATGGTACCAATGTCGGCATCGGGACAGCGAGTCCAAATAGGTTATTGCACGTGTATAAAGACAGCGGAGACAATGCCGAGATAGATATTCAAAGCGTTGCTGGAGCAAATAAACACTGGGCTATTTACCAGGATCGGACAACCAGTGATCTAAGATTTTGGCATAATGATATTTCAGGCGAAAAAAATGCCCTGACCCTAAAGAATTCTGGCAATGTCGGCATCGGGACAACGAGTCCTGGAGCCAAATTAGAAGTCAGTGGTACCTTCAAGGCTACCGCTACCTCAACATTTGGTGGCGTTATTAAGTCAGTTACCGGCGACGTGATTATCCAATTAGGACCTTAAAACAATCTAAGGACTCCGCAAGTCCTTAATATTTATGGATAGAATAATAAAGGAAGTAAGCTCTAAGATTAGAAATTCTCCTAAAGAGATTTTGGTTTTGCTGTTCTATGCTTTGTTTTTTATAAGCTTGCTATTAATTTTGCCGATTTTTTTTACCCCTTCAGATTTTAAGATAGCTGAGGCACAATACAGTTGTGATGCTTCGGGGTGTCTAGAAGTTTGTGCTTCTTGGTGTACGGTTGATAATTGTAATACTTATAACACTTGCCGGGCACCTAGTATTGGCGGAACACCGCCTAGCTGTACCTGCTCATGTACTACTACACAAGCTAATGGAGCAGGCTGCGGTTTTGCTCAATGTAGCGCTGACTTATGTCCCAGCGCACCGAACCCAGAGAAATATTACGATTACCCTTTTTATGACTCAGGTGATCGGTGGACAGGCGAAGGGACCTGTAGCAGTGGAAACTGTAACCCGCTTTCAGGCACTTGTACAGCCAACTCTGGAACCTGTAGTGCCGCTGTAAACTGTCAGACTTCCCAACAGGCCTTTGGGAACCGGCCTTGCGGTAAAGCTCTAGTGTGTACCTACAATTATTTTTACAAATTTCCTAATCCTGCGTGGGAGTGGCATGATTCCACTTCTACTATGATAGAATATACAGCCAATAGCGCTGCTTGCAGTGACGGATATGATAATGACTGCGATGGATTGATAGATTCAGCAGATCCTGATTGTTTTTCTTCTCCCATCTTTATCATTAAAACCGGAGCAACTAACGTGGCTCGAGTGAGCAATAGCGGTGTAATGGAGATTAAGGGGAGTCTTAAGCAGGGGTCTTATTGGGATGAACCAAGCGGCAGCAATGATTTCATTATCAAAAGTGCTGCGGGAACGGTGGTGGCTTGGATTGACGGCGGAACAGGAGATCTTTATCTAAAAGGATCTCTATCCAATTACCAAAGCTCTTTAGATCCTACTGGCAATAAAAATTTTATTATTAAAGCTCCTGACGCTAGCGTGGTGGCTTATTTTGATGATGGAGGAAATCTTTATCTAAAGAAAGTTTTAATTACAGGAGGAAATCCTTAAAACTTCGGAGAAAGACCAATAGTTGACTTTTTGGTCGTTTTTTGTTATTATTTTAATGTTCTTTGTTAATTTAAAACTATAAGAGAGAAAGGAGGTTTAAATGTTATCTAAAAAATCAGTTTTAGGGGTGGTGTTAGGGCTGTTAGTTTTAACAATCTCTGTTCAGGCTCAAACCTTTGAGAAGACATACCACTGGGGAAGCCAGGATTATGGTTATTCAGCGGTAGAGGATAGTGAGGGTTATATTATCGCTGGGAGTGTCTACGTTGATACTTTTACATTGAGCGACATCGGTGTCTTTAAAATTAACCTTGAAGGAGATACCGTCTGGAGCAGGACTTATAAATTCTATGATGAATGGCGTTGCTCTGAAATAGGTTATGCCATTCAGAAAACAAACAACGGTTATGCTATTGCGGGGTTTGTAGTGCGTCAATCGATTCAGGCGGCTGAGGGATTTTTTCTGGAAATTGATTCTCAAGGCAAAATTCTCCGCAAACAAATTTCCCCTTCACCTCTTTGGGATTTAACCTGCAATGGCATTGAGTGTGTTGCTGTCGGTCGACCGCAAAAATCAGATTCTAACGGAGTGTTTTATATTTACCTTGTTAAAATCAACAGCAACGACGGTAATATCATTTGGGAGAAAAGTTGGTGTCGAGGGCTTTCGTATGTTTCAGGTATGTCTATCAGGCCTAGTAGTAGAGGATATATTATTGGTGGGACAGTTTTAAATATTCTTGAGCCTGGTTCCGAGGCTGATCTGTTTCTCCTAGCGGTTAGTACCGAAGGGGACAGTCTTTGGAGTCAGACTTATAGTAGAAGTGGCTGGGAAAGTCAACCTTCGGTGGATTTGGACAAGGATGGTCAGATTTTCATAGCCGCGACTACCAACCCGGAGCCGTATACCGACGCAGCGATTCTGCTTATTAAAACCGACAGCTTAGGAGGTCAAATATGGAGCCGAACTTATGGAGGAGAAAAGTCTGATGGAGGAGGGCTGGGAAAACATATGGTATGTACCGGAGACGGAAGTGTTCTTATTACTGGTAATACTCAATCTTTTGATTCGCTCGGAATATCTGAATTATACCTTCTTAAGATTAATCCTATCAATGGAGATACTATCTGGACAAGACGATTTAATAAAGGGTCAAAAGAATGGGGGGCCCAAGGTTTCTCGGTGTTGGAAACCAGTGATAATTATTACCTAGTGACCGGAACTATACTCCTCGATTCTACCGCATTCGATGTCTATTCTATTAAAGTCACCAAAGAGGGGCTACTCACCGATGTTTCCGAGCCCCGGGAACCCAATCTTCCTCAAAAATTTGCCCTTTATCAGAATTATCCCAATCCCTTTAATTCCTTTACTACCATCAGCTTTGATTTGCCCCGAGACTTTGATGTGAAGTTAGTCATCTATAACATCTTAGGGCAGAAAGTTAAAACTTTAGTTGATGGCAGACAACTGGCGGGATCCCAGAAAGTAATTTGGGACGGTAAAGATAACTCCGGAAGAGAAGTAGCTTCAGGAATTTATTTCTACCGAATCCAAGCTGGCTCTTTCGTCAAGACCGCCAAGATGACCTTGTTAAAGTAGCCTGCCGGACTTTTACCAGACTCGCTAAGCGCTTCTGCTTAGCGAGTTTTATTAATAAGAGAGATTTGAAAAGGAGGTTTTGATGGTTGATAAAGAATTTGTTATAGAGGCGATGTTAAAGAAAGCGAGATGTAAAGGAGGATCTATAGCAGGAGTGATAGATATTAACAACCCTGAAAGCT
>CAYISL010000035.1:0-6023 GCA_964366075.1 uncultured Candidatus Saccharibacteria bacterium | reverse complement strand
GCGTAGGTGGTCATTTGCCGCTGGAGCAAATGAACCACCGGTGCCGATAGGAATAGAAAAGAATTAATAAAAATACTATGAGAATCTTTAGTGGACTTAAACCAAGTGGGATAATTCATATCGGCAATTATGCCGGCGCTATTAAACAATGGCTGGAATTACAAAATGATCCCAAAAATCAATGTTTTTACTGTTTAGTTGATCTTCACGCTCTGACAACTAATCCCCCAGCCTCGGAAATCCACAAAAACACCTTGGAAGCTATTTTTGATTATTTAGCTTTAGGACTTGATCCTAAAAAATCCGTAATTTTTATCCAATCCCATGTTCCAGCTCATTCCGAATTAGCTTGGATTCTCAATACCCTCACTCCCTTAGGCGATCTTAAAAGAATGACCCAATTTAAAGAATTATCAAAAAATCAAAAAACGATAAAGGCGGGAATTCTTAATTACCCTGTTTTAATGGCAGCGGATATTTTGCTTTACGATACAGAGTTGGTGCCGGTTGGCGAAGATCAATTACAACATTTAGAATTAACCAGAACTCTGGCTCAAAAATTTAATAACTATTACGGCAAAACTTTTGTTATCCCTAAAGCTAAAGTTTTCCAACAAGGGGCCAGAATTATGAGTTTAGATGATCCTTCTAAAAAAATGGCGAAGTCTTCTCCCTGCGGCTGTCTCGGAATTTTTGAACCAGAAAAAGAAATTCGCCAAAAAATCAGGACAGCGGTAACCGACTCCGGAAAAGAAATAAAATATGATTCAAAAAACAAACCGGCAATCTCCAATCTTCTTAATATCTTCAGTGTTATTTCCGGCAAAACAATAAAACAATTAGAAAAAGACTTTGAGGGGAGAGGATATGCTTTTTTCAAAGAAAAATTAGCTGATAATTTTATCTCCTATTTTTCCGAAGCCCGAGCTAAAAGAAAAAAACTTGAAAAAGACCCAAAAGCAACTTTAGAAATTTTCAAAAAAGGAGCTTTTCGGGCCCAAAAAATCGCCCAGCAAAAGATTAGTGAAGTTAAAAAAAGGATAGGGTTGGTTTAAATTTTAACCTTTCTTAGCCCTAACCAGATGGGTTGGTTATCGATCTTGGTTTCTTTTTCTAAATCGTATTTCTTTTCTTTTTTAAAGCTAATTTCTTTAGCGCTTACTTCTTTCTTGATTTTTTCTATATTTGCCTCAATAACTTTCTTAAGATTTCGATCGCTAATAAAAATAAATAAAAAGATTTTGTCCTGTGGCTGATAATCAGCATCCTGTCGAGCTTCTTGAACTAAACGGATGAACTCCCTTAAGATTCCTTCTTTTCTCAGTTCTTCGGTAATTGTTGTATCTAATTCAATTTCTCCGCCATCTGGCGGATTTAATTTATCATCAAAAATAATTTCTTTCACATTTACTTCATCCTTTAATAAGTCCAATAATTCCTTATTATCCTTGATTCGTAATTCAAGATTCTTGATTCGTAACTCTTTGAGCGGCTGCCTAACTTTAATCCCTGCCTCAGCTCTTTTCGCTAAAGCTAAACTGGCAATTCGCCGAATTTCCGCCATTGCTTCTAATAAATTTTTGTCAATTAAACTCTTCTTGACTTTAGGCCAGTTCTCCAAATGAACTGATGCTTGATACTTAATACTTGAACCTTGAGCCTTGAGCACCTGATAAATTGTCTCTGCTAAAAATGGGGTGAAGGGAGCAATTATTTTTGCTAATTCGTAAAAAACCACTGCCAAAACCGAGGACGCCTCAAGAAGTTCTTTTTTGTTTTTAGGTTTTTGAAAACGACGACGAGAACGCCGAATGTACCAACGGGAAAGATCATTAATGAAATCCTCAATTATTCGGGCTGCCCGATCTACTTGATAATCTTCTAAATTCTGTTCAACTAAACTTACCGTTTCAAAAAGTCGAGCCAAAACCCAACGATCTAAGACTTTCAATTTTGACTGATGACTGATGACTGATGGCTGATGACTGATTCGGTAGGTCTCATAAAATGCAAAAGAATTTAAAAGTAACAAAGAAAATTTGTTAAGGGATTTAGCAATGTCGTTTTCAGAAAATTTCTTTGGTTCTCCTGGTGGATTAAAAGTATAAAAATACCACCGTAGAGCATCAGTTGAATATTTTTGAATCACTTCCCAAGGATCAACTACATTTCCTTTTGATTTAGACATCCTTTTGCCATTTTCATCTAAAACATGGCCTAGGGAAATGACATTCTTGTAAGCAGGGCCCTTTCCGACTAAGGTCGAAACAGCTAGTAAGGTGTAGAACCAGCCACGAGTTTGATCTACTCCTTCAGAGATAAAATCAGCAGGAAAAGAAAGGTTTTTATCAATTTGTTCTCTATTTTTAAAAGGATAATGCCATTGAGCAAATGGCATAGCACCTGAATCAAACCAGACGTCGGCTAAATCTTTAACTCTTATTATCTCGCCACGGCATTTTTCACATCTGATTTTTATTTCGTCAATAAAAGGCCGGTGAAGATCAAGATTGCCTTCTTGATTATAAGGGAAATTTTTTACTTTAATTTCTCGCCACTCACCTAATCCAACATAAGAAAGTTTCAAAATTTCTTCATTACTAAGATTTTCAGTTGCCCCTTCTAAAATCCATAAAGGGTCGCCATGGCTAATAATTAAAATATTTTTATTTCTAAAATTACGGTTTAAATTCAAAACGAAATTGAACATCCGCATTTTCAAATCAGAAAGATTTTCTCCCTCTTTGGGTGTTTTGGTAAATTCTTCCAAGGGATTACTAAATATGGCTTTGTGTTTCGCCACTGGCTTGCCATTGAAAATACCACAATTTATTTCTCTTAACTCCTTAGCGTATTTTACTGGAGCCTTAATTTCTTTCTGAATTAGCCTTACCGTCTCTTTAATTCGGTATAGATCAGAAGCGAAAATTAAATCAATTTTTTTATTTTTTAATTTCTTAGCAGCCTGAACTACCTGCTCCTTACCTAACTCTGTCAGCTTTGCTTTCTGACTGCTTTTTTCCGGCCAGCTGGCAATAACGCCCTTAACATTACTGGTAGCTTCACCATGTCGGAGAATATAAAATTTATTGTTATAAGGGCTATTTTTTTCTAAATCCTCAATGCTGCCCATCACAGTCTCTTTACTACATTTTTCGCAAACCCAAATGGGTAAGGGCGTTCCCCAATAACGCTTCCGAGAAAAACTCCAGTCACGAACTTCTTCTAACCACTGACCAAAACGACCCTCTTTTAGATAGGAAGGAACCCAGTTAATTTTTTGGTTATTCTCTATTAATTGCTTTCTAAGTTTTGACATCGCCACAAACCAGCTTTTAGTGGCGTAATATAAAAGCGGACTGTCACAACGCCAACAAAAAGGATATTCGTGCTCAACGCCTTTTGGGTCAGTAAATAATAGGAGTCCTCGACTGCTTAAGTCTTCAATGATAATCTGATCAACATCTTTGACAAATCTCCCATTAATTTTCTTTAATAATTCCCTGTTTGGTATTTGCCATTTATTACTCTTTAAATCGAATTTTCCCTCTTCGTCAACATTATGGATAAGAGCCAAATTTTCTTTTCGGCCTAAATTCATATCTTCTTCTCCAAAAGCCGGCGCAATATGAACTAGCCCTGTTCCTTCTTCAGTTGAAATAAAATCAGCTGCTACTACTTTGTAAATTTTCCCTTTTTCAGGATGTAAAAATTTATACAAAGGGTCGTATGAAAGACCAAGCAAGGATTTACCAGAAACCTTCTCGACTATCTCTGGTTTTTGCTCTTTGATAAATGGAGGTAAGGAAAGAGCGTAGAAAAATTCATTTCCGAATTTAAATTTAATATATTCGATTTTCGGATCAACTGCCACTGCCACATTAGCTAATAAAGTCCAGGGAGTAGTAGTCCAAACTAAAAGGTAAGTATTTTTTTGATTTTTGACCCATTCGGCTTTGCTCAGGGTCAATCCTGAGCCCTTCGGTCCTGAACTCAGGGTTGAAGGACTTGTCGAAGGATTGATTTTAAATTTTATATAAATCGACGGATCGCGAACTTTTTTATAGCCTAAAGCAACTTCGTGTGAAGATAAAGGCGTGCCGCAACGCGGACAAAAAGGCACGACCTTATAATCTTGATAAAGGAGCTTTTTTTGCCAAATCTGTCTAATAATCCACCATAAGGTTTCTATATATTCGTTGTTGTAAGTAATGTAGGGATTTTTTAGATCGAGCCAAAACCCAATGCGCTGAGTCAATTTTTCCCATTCGTCCTTGTATCGCCAGACAGATTCCCGACATTTTTGATTAAAATTAGCAATCCCGAATTTTTCAATATCCTTTTTTTGCTTAATACCTAACTCTTTTTCAATTTCAAGTTCTACTGGTAAGCCGTGGGTATCCCAACCGGATTTCCTTTCCACGAAATACCCCCGCATTGTTTTATAACGGCAAATTATGTCTTTGAAAACACGAGCTAAAACATGGTGAAGCCCCGGCCGACCATTAGCAGTCGGCGGTCCTTCAAAAAAGCGGAATCTTTTTTGCCTTTTCCGCAGTTTAAGACTTTTCTCAAAAATGGCGTTTTTTTGCCAAAACTCCAAAATTTTTTCTTCGTTTTTAACAAAATTAAATTTTTTAAAATCCATATATAGAATTATCTATCACATTTTCTCAGGCGCCTCAATACCTAAAAGATTAAGTCCGGTTTTTAAAACTTCGGCCGCCGAAAATATCAAAGACAATCTAATTTTTTGTTCCTGATCTTTAGATTTAAGCACCGGCACTTTCTCGTAAAAATTATTAATTCTTTCAGCCAGTTGATAAAGATAATCTGCCAACTGATTAGGAAAGAAATTTTTCCTTATTTCTTCTAAGGTTTCATTGAAGCAAAAAAGGTGCTTCAGTAATAAAATTTCTTCTTTAGAAAAATTATATTTCTTCAAATCATTAGGGGGCAAATTCGCCTTTTTAAATTTTGCTTTTCTTAATATACTCTGCAAACGAGCAAAACTATATTGGAGATAAGGAGCGCTATTGCCTTCAAAATTCAGCATTTTATCCCAATCAAAACGAATGTCAGTTAATCGGTTTTGGGAAAGATCATTGTATTTTAAAGCTCCGATTCCGACAATTTCAGCGATTTTCTTTTTTTCTTTTAGAGAAAGTTGCGGGTTTAATTTTTCTACCACTTTTAAGCTGCGGCTTATGGCTTCTTTTAGAACTTTTTCAAGGGGAATCAATCTTCCTTCTCGGGTGGCAAATTTTTTTCCAGTAGGATCAAGCATCATTCCAAATTTAACATGCTTTAACTGGCCGGGTTTGGCGAAACCAAGCAATTCAGCGCAATGGAAAACTTGATTAAGATGAAATGTTTGCTGATTCGCCGCCACATATATAATTTTACTGGCTTTCCACTTCTTAAAGCGGTGCCTGATGGCGGCTAGTTCCCGAGTGGTAAAAATAGTCGTTCCGTCTGATTTTTGGATAATTTCCGGCACCGAACTGCCAGAAAGAGGAATAACTACCGAACCATCCTCGCCTTTTTGGGCAATGCCCCGTCCTAAAGCATCCTTAATAAGCGCTTTTAATTCAGGTTCATAAAAACTTTCACCAATAGTATGTTCAATTTTTACAGCCAGCAGTTTGTAAACTCGTTGAAAATCCCGAAGGGATTCCCTTAGAAACCATCTCCAAAGTTTCCAGTTTTCTTTATCGCCTTCTTCTAATTTTTTAAACTCTTTTCTGCCTTCATCGAGAAGCTGGGGATTTTTTTGGGCGGCCTGAGAGAATTTGACATATAACCGCAGCATTTCATTAATTGGGTCTTTTTTGATTTTTTCCGGATTGCCCCACCTTTTATAACCGGCGATCAGAAGGCCAAATTGGGTCCCCCAATCTCCGGGAAAGGAAAGAGAAACAACTTTATATCCGGCAAAGCGCAGAATATTAACGAGGGCTTGGCCGATAACAGTGGAACGGATATGATGGATACCCAAAGGCTTGGCAATATTTGGAGAAGAA
>CAYISL010000034.1:0-6222 GCA_964366075.1 uncultured Candidatus Saccharibacteria bacterium | reverse complement strand
CCTTTTGAATATAATCACCAGTAAGCCATAATTCGAAACCTCGGCGATTTTTATTTCAATTAAATTGTCCCACTTTTGTGATATATCATAGGATTGGGTCAAAAATACTCTCGTAAACCCAATGGCTCAAGGGGTGAGCCATTTAGTTTTTTACTATCACCTCGTAGGTGGATGATTTGGGGTTGGAAGGAAAAAATTTTCTCCCTCGATGATTATTAGTTGATGTCTTTCAATATTTTTTCTTTTTGTTCCTTTAAATCCTTGATTTTTTTACTAACTTCTTCCGGCATCGATGGGGAAAGCACCACTTTACGAGGCAGTTTTAATACACCAGGGCTTGTAGGATAATATTGTTCAGTTAATGCTCTTATCTCCGCATCAATTCTATTAATTTTTTTCTTCCGTTCAAGATCCATTTACTCATCACCTTTCTCAATCATTTCTTCAACTTTTCTTTTTGCCGTCTTTAAAAGTTCTTTAGATTTTTGTCGGGCGGAGTGGGATTTTTGGACTAAATCGGCGATTTTTTGCTGGGTGGGTTGCGGCAAAATTGGAATTACAATATTTTCAATGTCTTGGTCGGTAATGGTTGGATACGAAGTTCCGGTACACGGTCTTTCCATTTGTAGTTTCCCAACAATCGAACGCAAAACCATAAATAAATATTCGTCCAGATTTTCTTTGTCTTCAAAGACAGAGAAAGCACCAGAGCAAACGAAATTATTATCCCAGCCTTTAGGAATATTTGAGATCGCTCCGCGTGTTGGTCTCACCTTTGAAATAATTAATTCACCTCCCGATATTGGAATTTGAGCGCTTGCAGGTAATTCCGCTCCCAACATTTCATTAAATACAACCTCACCACTACTGACATTAACATCGCTAATTTCAATGTATTTATAATTTTCATCCGTATGGATTTTGATTTGTTTAGTTTTCCGTTTCAAAAGATTGCCTAATTTTTGTGTTTTAACTTTCTTTAAATGATTGGTCAATTGATCATATTTAGGTTGAAAAAAATCAGAATCAATACGATTAGATGCCTGAACCTCGGAAAGATTGACGATATACGACAAATTATCTTCAATTTGGAAATCTTCTAGTCCTAATTTCTCCAAAAGCAAATTCTCGGCTTGGGAATAAAGAGATTTAGAGATATTGATTTGTTGATCTATATTTTTAAAATAACTTTTGATTTCCTCTTGTTGTTTTGGGCTAAGAATCGGAACTATTAAAGATTTTATCTGCTCTGAATTTAAATAGGCTTGAGCATTGCCTGTTGTTAATCTAAGAATCTGCAATTGGCCAAGTTTTGAATTAAAAAATAATCCCACATAGTAAGGATTCCAGTTCTTATTTTGAATTCTTACGCGGGCAATGTTTTGATTGATATTTCCTTCCCCTAAATTATCCTGAGCGATGGCCAATTTCCCAATTGTGGCGCCTACGGCCGCAAATAATAAATCGCCTGGTAGAACATTAGATTTTTTATTTTGCAAGTGAAACTTTTCTGTACAAAAGACTAAATCGGATTCGCTAACCATAGAATTGTTAAAATTTTGTGAACGAATAAATGGTATGCCCTCATTTTCGAAAACTCCTTCCGTTGGTGTTGTACCGTAGGCAATAGAAGATATATCGCCAAGAACTAGAAATTTGGATTTTTTGATTATTTTTTCATTTTCCAGAAATTCCGGCTGATAATATTCCGCATCCAGCCGGTGCGCACCCTCAAGTTGTGATTTTTGAATAATTGAATGGGTCATTTTATGATGATAGGATTTCTCAAAAAAATACTGGCATCAAACTTATTTTTTGCGTTAGAATTTAATAAAACTTTAAATCTGACAGACTCAGGCGGCATTTTTTCTTTTATTTCTTTCCGAATGATTTTTTTAATTTTTTCAGATGGCCAATTCTCTAGTTTTTCGTTTCGTTCTGTATCCCTTTCAATTTTGGCTATGGCTGATATTTTTTTAAAGCCAAATAAGTTTTTGGGGATAAAGTCAAAATCATCAGCGAAAAAATCTAAATTCAAAAATACAATAAAAGGATGGCGATCATATTGATTAGGATTATCATTGATTAATTGTTCTAACTGGCCCACCGCTTCTTTCATCTTATTTTCAATTTTCGTTAAATCAAGTTTACTATAATCAATTTGATTTCCTTTCGCAAAATTAGCATCATGTGTAGATATATGGCGACCGTTTCTATAGCCATCACTAACTATGCTTTTGCATTCGGCGATGAATCTATTATTTTTATTAGATCTGACAAGAAAATCCGGACTTTTGTTTTTATTATTTTTATCTAAAATCTTAACTTCGAGATTGTATTTCTTTAAAATCCCCTGAATCTTATTTTGAAACTTATAGCCTTCAAGCCTAATAATTTCCTGAAAAGTCATTTCTGCCTCTAAAACTCAAATTTATTTTCTTTCGTATTTATCCACATATTGACATTTAATTTTCTTTATGATAAGGTATATTTAGAATCACGATGAGAGGCCACACCTAAGGTTTCGTCCGAAGGTTAATGCCTCTCTTTTTTGTATTCCAGTTTGCTTTTTAATTTATTTAAAAAATATAAATGCTTCATAAATTTTCTAAGTAGAGCTGAAAACTTATAAAAATTAGGCACGATAACGCGTTCAAGTTTCTTTTTTCTTAAAAGATACTCAATAAGACAGTGAAAATCACCATCGCCGGAAACAATCACCGCCTTGTCAAAATTGTTGAATTCAATCATAGTATGTAAAACTAATTCAGCGTCAACATTTCCCTTGGTATGAGCTTTTTTCTTTTTATTAAACTCAAGCGTTGGCTTAAAAATAAGTTTATAGCCAGATCGCCTTAAATTTTCATATAAAACTTCGTTTTCCTTAATGTAACCTATAAAAAGAAAAGCTTTTTTGACCTTGAACTTATCTTCAACATAAACTCTAAATCTTTTATAATCTAATTTCCAACCAAGATCTTGAATAGCAAGATTTAAATTTTGACTGTCAATAAATGCGTAATTATCAGGCTTTTTATAAGACATTTTTAATCCAAAAATTAAACTTCTGCTCTTTGACAAATTTTACAAATTCATCGGCGATTTCGTTGAGGTCGTGGTCAAGGACTTTGCGGCCGCGTGAGTCACGGAGAAGTTGTCCCGAAAGGTCTTTTTTAAAAACATATTCACCAGAATTATCTTTGCCTGACTTTTGCGAAACGGCCATAAAAATCGGATAGTCTTTGGGTAATTTTTCATTTTCATCCCACTTTTTCAAAAACAAAACCGAAGTTTTTGTACCGGTATGAGGTTTAAAAGTATTGCCGTGAAGACCGACAACAGCTAAGATTCGGGCTTTGTCAAAAAGAAATTGGCGAACATAGGCCATATTGGTATTATTTAAAACGCCTTGAGGCAAAACGATTGCCATTCTTCCGCCGGGACGGATCATATCCAGATCTCGCTCGATAAAAAGAATGTGTCTATCAATCATACTTACTAACTTGCCATTCTTTTTAGCAAGTTGATATTGTCTCAAAACGCCGCTATCTTTAAGATCACCGGCAAAGGGCGGATTAGTAAGTAATAAATCAAAATTAAAATAATGAAAGGTTTTTTCGTTTTCTTGTTTTTCAGCATAGTTACCAGTTCTTAAAAGCCGACTTCGCAGCTTTTGGCGCGCTTCCAAAACTTCTTCTTCTTCGCCTTGCCATTCGCGAGGATCTAACGAATTAATTTTAAACATATGAGACCGGCCGTCGCCGGCAATAAGCATTAAGGCACGGGAAACTTTGGAGATTTCGTCGGCAAAATCAATACCCCAAAGGTATTTTTTGGCATATTCCTGGGCTTGCGTTTGGCTACCATTAAAGTATTTTTCTTTAACATAATTCATCGCCGCAATTAAAAATCCACCCGAACCGGCCGCCGGATCGATTAAATATTCTTCGGGTATGGGATTGAGCATTTTTACAGCCATATTGATAACATGGCGCGGGGTAAAGTATTGGCCTTTTTTTCCCTTGGCGACCTCGGGAATAAGGTACTCAAAGGCCTCATCAATAATTTGCAAATCAGAGCCGAAAAGCCGAACTTTTTCAAGTTCCGGAACAACCATTGAAAGATGATCGGCGGTTAAACGAATTTTATCGTCTTGATAAAATGTCCCAGACCACTTTTCGATTGATTTTTTAAAAAGTTCGTTGATAGTATGGTAGGTTTTTTGCGGATCAGCGTATCTTCTAAAATAGACTTCTTTGTCTTCACGATTTTGGGCTTCAATTTCGTCATAAAGTTTAGCGTAAATTAGCTTGAAAACTTCGGTAAAAACATCAATGCCGGCGTTGGCTAAAACCAATTCTTCCATAATCTCAATCATTTTTTTGAGGTCTTCAGGCGGTTTAGTGTATTCGTAAAGAGTCTTTTTTTCTTCTAACAAATCGTCAATGGTTTGGTCGGCTTTTGGCAAATCAGCAATTGCCGATGGCTGATATTCTTTCGGATACGGCCGGTAAAGAATCAGCCGATCGTTGCCGTTTGACCAAAGTCCGATTTCCGAACCTTCGGCGGAGAGATAACTTTTGAGCTGTTCAATACCCTTTTCTTCGGAAGGACTTTTAACCTCGATGATAATGTAAGGTGTGATTTTATCGGTTTTATAGACAATAATATCCGCGGCTTTGGCGTGAATTTCGCGGCCAAAATGGATGCTTTTTTCCGTGTCAATACGATCAAAAGGGTATTTGTAGTGCTTATTGAGTTTATGTAGCCACATTTGGCGGACAATTTCCTCGGGTTTGCTGGTTTGTTTTTCTTCATCAAAAATAAACCGGTCTGCACCAGTTTTGAGATCTTTCAAATAATACCTTTTTGGCTCCCTTTCTCTGACCTCAAGGATTTCTTCAATTTTGTAATCTGAAAATTCCTGCAGGCCGTAATCGAGGGCAAAATTTTTAAAAATTTGATCAATAACTTTTTTGGTTTTTTCTTCGGGAATCATAGGATTTTTCCTTGAGATAGAGGCCTAATTATGCCTTTTTCAAATTTGCCAATTATTTTTCCCTGCATTTCTACTTCTGGAGTAAAAAGAATAATTTTATGTTTGGGGTTTTCAGGTTTTAGGTACAGATATGGGGGTGAATCTTGAGAAATAAAACGTTTAACAGTTGTTCCTTCAAGAGTTTGGGCCAAAACGATGTCCCCCGATACAAATTCTTTTTGAGATTTAACTAAAAGGTGGTCTCCCTCAAGTATACCAGCGTTGGTCATCGAATCCCCGCTGACTTTAATCAAAAAAGTTTCTTCTTCGAGTTTTTGGACATGGCCTGAAGCAGGAGCCCAGTTGCCTTGAATTTCAATTGCTTCGGTAAATGTGCCGGCATATGAGGTACCGAGAATAGGGAGAAGCGGATCGACTTTTAGTATTTCATAACCAAGCGGCTTAATTTTTATACCCCTCGCGGCTTTTTCCTCGCGCGAGATTAAACCCTTTTTTTCAAGACTACCCAAATGGTCTATAATAGCCTGATTGGACGATATGCCAAGTTTTTCCTTAAATTCTCCAAAATCAGGAGGAAAGCCATTGTCTTTATATGAATTATAGATAAATTGTAAAATTTCTTTTTGTCTTTTGGTGATTTTTTGCATAATTTTTCCCTCCTTGACTGTATAATAACTGACCTTTTGGTCAGTGTCAATAGTCCAATCTGTGGATAATTTTATTTAGTTCCGTCCACCAGTTCATTTTTCTTTGCCTCTTCGTAAGCTTCTGCATAACACTCATCACATTCCCAATATTCGGCGTGAGAATAGGGTCTTGGGTCTTTTTTGAGAACTTCAACAACTGTTTTGCCCCAGCGTTCTTTGGTAGTCCCAGCTCTCCGGGCTTTCTCAAATTCTTCATCAGTATAAAGAGGGATTTTACCGAAATAATTACCGCCAGTGTAGTTATCATTGCTGAAAACTTTCATTAAAATCTTCTTGCCACAAATTGCGCATTGTCTCTTTAATTCTCGCGGGCGATCGATTTTGGGAAGATCGCGCATCATTAATTTATTAGTCATTGTTATCCTTTCTTAGTTCTGGGTTAATTCTACCCCAGTTCATTAAGAGTGTCCAGCAATTAGCAGGGTAAGCCTCCTAAATTAAGGTTTTTCAAGAGATCATCTAATGGCTCAGATGGATTGAGCCTTTCGACAAGAAGGGATTTTACCCTTTTAGAAA
>CAYISL010000033.1:0-6486 GCA_964366075.1 uncultured Candidatus Saccharibacteria bacterium | reverse complement strand
CAGGAAGCTCTCCAACGGATTCTAGAGACCAGTTTAGATGATATTAAAGTCTATCTTGAAGGTTCGCCGATTAACTTAGTGGAGACAGTAGGATAATTGAGCTTCTAAAAATAACTAAATTTATCCAGTTATGCTGTTAAAACAAAAACCCTCTGAGTCGAACAGAGGGCGCCACTTTGGCTTTTGCTGTTTTAAAAGAGCATAAAGGACTAAATCATTGTTTATTTGGGTATTTGTAGGTGTACCAACTCATTATTTTGTACACCGTAAGTGGAGACATATATCGACACCATTCCCATTTGTCATCGCTTTTACAGCTAGAGCTATCTGGACGGAAGCTTTCCGGAAGATCTGAAAGTATATCCTCCACAAGAAGTAATGTTATCAAAGGATAACGTTCTGTGGAGGCGCACACCTCAACTGCCTTCCACAGAGTATTCCAAATATCCTTGGAATACTCCTGGTCTTCTTCATCTTCCACGATCCATAACCATGCTGGTGATTCAACGGGAGAAGTAACTAAATCACTTCTCCTAAAGAATTTACTTTTTGTCTTTTCTGAAAAGAAGACGGTGTCTCCTTTTATTTTCACTTTATAAAATGGCAAGCAGGCGTCCTCCGTACCAGCAAATTCTCCGTAAGTCGCTTCCTCTTCGTAGGTATACCAATCTTCGACATGACCATCTTGGTCATACACAACGTCTGTATCCATAAATGTCCCATTGCAAGCCCAAAATGAGGGAGTCTCCCAACGGCCAGCCCAGAAGCCAAGATAATCGGGGTAATTCTGAGCCCAAACTCCACTAACTAACATGATGACTAAAAACAAAACAGCTATCGTTAAGTTTTTCACCTTGCTCTCCTTTTTAGGTTATCGGTTAACGGTTTATAAACCCTCCTTTTATTGATTTTCCTTTTCCTAGATGAAAATTATTACCTCCTTTCTTTGCTTTAGGATTAGAGATTAACTATTTTCTTCCCCCACTTACTATTTCAAATAGCTACCTGTATTATAGAAAATACTTATAAAAATTGTCAATAACTATACAATACTCCTAAATTGAGAATTAATAATTTCTTTAATTTGTGCCTTCTGTCTGTGGCCCAAGACAGGTACCCACTTTATTTCCTGGACAATGAGAATGTGTTATCATTTAGAAAACGAAATAATATTTAATTTAGAAAATGGCGAAGATTACGAAAATCCTGGCAAGAAAAGTTTTGGACTCCCGGGGCGATTGGACTATTGAAGTAGAAGCCCGGAGCGAAAATCAAAAAGCGATTTTTATGGTGCCCCAAGGCAAAAGCCGGGGTCAATTTGAAGCGGTTTCCTTAGATCCGGAAATAGCTATTAAGAATGTTAAAGAGATTATTGAGCCGCAATTAAAAGATTTTGAGATTGAAGATCAAATAGGTTTAGACAAAAAACTTTTAGAGCTTGACGCTACAAAAAATAAATCAAAATTAGGCGCTAATGCTATTCTGGGAGTTTCGGGGGTGGCCGCCAAATTAGCCGCTCAAATCCAAGGAATTCCTTTATATATTTACTTAAGGAAAACTTTTCTCCCACAAAAGGAAAATTTCAGTCTGCCGGCTCTTTTGATGAATATGATTAACGGCGGAGCTCATGCGGAAAACAATTTAGACTTTCAGGAATATCTGGTAATTTTTGAAAAAGATTCAATTGAATCAAGATTAGAATTAGCCAGTAAGTTTTATTCCAGCCTTAAAGAAAGACTGAAAAAAGAATTCGGCCAGGAAGCAGTAGGCTTAGGAGACGAAGGGGGATTTGCCGGAAATAATTTTACTTCCAATAATCAGCCTTTAGAAATTTTAACCGAGCTTATCAAAAATGGTGGCTATGGCGAAAAAATAAAATTGGGCGTTGACGCGGCCGCCTCCCAATTTTTTAAAAATGGAGAATATCAATTAGAAGGAAGAAAATTTACAAAAGAAGAGCTAAATGATTTTTATAAAGCCTTATTCGAAAAATTCCCTTTAATTTATTTAGAGGATCTTTTTGAAGAAAACGATTTCGAAAGCTTCAAATTATTAAAAGATTTCTGCCCGGACAAACTGATTGTCGGCGATGACTTGACAACAACTAATCCCGAACGGATAATAGAAGCTCAAAAACAGAATTCTATAAACGCCTTAATCATTAAACCCAATCAAATAGGAACCTTGTCCGAAACTTTCAAAGCAGCCGGCTTAGCCGAAGAATATGGCTGGAAAACAATAGTCAGCCACCGCAGTGGAGAAACCGAAGATGCTTTTATCAGTCATTTAGCGGTAGCCGTAGGGGCTTGGGGGTTAAAGGCCGGAGCGCCGGCAAGAGGCGAAAGAACAGCTAAATACAATGAGCTTCTAAGAATTGAAGATGAAATCTAAACCACTTTTATTTTTAATAATCATTATTGTTGTCACTCTATTGGCAGCAATTTTTGATTACCAACCTCTCTGGAATAAAGCTTTAAATACATTGGGATTTTCTAAAAGTTTGAGTCGGCCTTGGCATTTAGGTCTTGATTTAGTAGGTGGAGCTCATTTAACTTATGAAGTTAATTTAACTGCTGTGGCTTCTGAAGATCAAGGCTCAGTAATGAGTGGATTGAGGGATCTTATTGAAAGGCGAGTAAATCTCTTTGGGGTTAGTGAGCCCCGGGTGGAAACTGTTCAGAGCGGTAATAGCCATCGTTTAATAGTGGAGCTTGCTGGTACTAAGGATTTAGCTGCGGCAGTTAAAGAAATAGGCGAAACGCCATTTTTGGATTTTCGGGAAGTAGAAGAAGTAGCGACATCCTCGGTAGCTACTTCAACCGATATCATTTTCAACCCCACTAATTTGACCGGCCGCTATATTAAAAGCGCTAAAGTTGATTTTGATCGGATTACCCGTGAACCAAGAGTCCTTTTGGAATTTAATTCTGAGGGGGCTAAAATCTTTGAGGATTTAACTGCTAAAAATGTTGGAAAGCCTTTAGCAATCTTTCTGGATAATGACTTAATTGAGATGCCGGTGGTGAGAGAAAAAATTACTGGCGGTTCGGCTCAGATTACTGGCCGTTTCAGCCTCGATGAGGCCAGAAAATTAGTTGAGCGTTTTAATGCTGGCGCCTTGCCTGCGCCGATAAAACTTATTAGCCAGCAAGCGGTGGGTGCTACCTTAGGAGAAAAAGCCCTGAATTTATGCCTGATTGCTGGGCTTGTGGGGTTGGTCTTAATCTTTATTTTCATAATCAGCTACTATCGTCTCTTGGGATTCTTTGCTTGTTTGGCTTTAACTGTTTATATAGCTCTAGTTTTAGCCATTTTTAAAATTTTGCCAGTAACTTTAACTTTAGCTGGTATCGCGGGGTTTATTATTTCTGCTGGAATGGCAATTGACGCCAATATTTTAATCTTTGAGCGGACTAAAGAAGAATTAAGAAAAGGAATTTCCCGGCCTTCGGCTATCGAAGAAGGATTTCGCCGCGCTTGGTTCTCTATTAGGGATGCCAATCTTACAACAATTATTTCCGCCATTATTCTTTATTTCTTAACTACGAGCTTGGTTCAGGGTTTTGCTTTAACTCTTCTCATTGGTGTTTTAATGAGCATGTTTAGCGCTATTATAGTCACTCATGCATTTTTAAGGGTTTTCATTAAGTCTTAAATGAAGCGGGCACTAAATATTATTGGCCACCGAAAGATTTTCCTTTGGATTGCGGGGGTTTTAGTTTTGTTTAGCATCATCTTCCCCTTTATTTTTGGTTTTCGGACTACAGTTGATTTTAGCGGGGGGACAATGTGGCAAATAAAATTAGAGAATCCAAAAACAACCAGCCAAGAAATTGGTGAGCTCTTTAAAAGCCAAAATACAAATGCTTTAGTGACTCAGGACTCCAGCGGTGCCTTTATTTTGCGATTTTCCGAGATTAGCGAAGCCGACCATCAAAAATTCGTGGGCCTTCTTCAAGAGAAATTCGGCGATTTTGAAGAGTTACGTTTTGAATCTCTGAGTCCCTCAATTGGTAAAGAATTGAAAAACAAATCTATTTGGGCAATGATTTTAGCATTGGTGGCTATCTCTTTGTATGTGGCTTGGGCTTTTAGAAAAGTTTCTTATCCTTTAAAATCCTGGAAATACGGAGTGATAGTTTTAGTGAGTTTATTCCACGATGCTATTATCCCTATCGGTGCTTTTTCAGTTTTGAGTCGATTTTTAAATATAGAAATCGATCCAACTTTTATTGCCGCGATTTTGGCAGTGATGGGTTTTTCGGTTAATGACACAATAATAGTGTTTGACCGGATTCGTGAAAACCTTACTCGATTGAGTATTAAAGGCGGCTTTGACCAGATAGTTAATCAGAGTGTCAATGAGACTTTGGCACGCTCTATTAACACCACTTTAACTGTTGTCTTCGTCCTTTTAGCCCTTTATTTCCTAGGACCGACAAGTCTGCACAATTTCTCATTAGTTTTTTTAATAGGAACAATTGCCGGAGCTTACTCTTCAATTTTTGTGGCCAGTCCTTTGCTAGTTGAATGGCATAACAGAGGTAAAAGGCAAGTAGTGGGGGGTAAGAGATAGCTGATGGCGATATTTTGGTTAAGGGGATAAAGGATGATTGACAAAGTTTCAGTTTAGTAGTAATATTTATTAGTAATTGAAAACTAACAATTATGGAGCAGGAAAAATTACAATTAAATAAGACTATTAATGACCAATTAGCGGTTTTAAATAAGCGCCAACAAGAAGTTTTAAGGGCGAGATTTGGCTTAAAAAAAAGTGAACCCCAAACCCTTGAGGCAATTGGTAAAAGTTACGGCATCACCCGGGAGCGGGTCAGGCAAATTGAAGAAGCCGCCTGCTTAATTTTACGCTCTAAAATTAATCCAGCCGTAGATGAAATTGCCAAAGTAAGTTTGGATTATTTAGAAAGTTTGGGCGGGGTAAGGGCAGAAAATTTGTTTTTTGATGAACTTTATCATGCATTTGGACATTCCTTAGCTCGGAGTTTATTTGATAATCATTTAAGGTTTATTTTTAGCCTTTCAAAATCGCCAAAATATTCTAAAGAAGCTAAAAACTTCTATGCTTTTTGGTACTGTGATAATAGAAATTTGGAGAGAGTAAAAAAACTGCTCAGTCATTTTGAGTCAGTGCTTAGTAAACATTCTAGTCCGGTTGATCAAAGTAAATTTAGCGAGTTGTTTTACAGAGCGCTAAAACAAATAAGTGGTATCAATGAAGCTGTTGCCCTTTCGTATCTAACTATTTCTAAAAAGTTTAAATTTAACCCTTATGGTGATTTTGGTTTGCGGCATTGGCCAGAGATCGAGCCAAAGGGCGTCAGGGATAAAGCTTATTTAGTTCTAAAAAAACACAATCAGCCATTACATTTTAAGAAATTGACCGAATTGATTAAATCGGCTAACTTTGATCGTCGCCCGGTTCACATAGAAACAGTGCATAATGAGCTTATCAAAGACCCTCGTTTTGTCTTGGTTGGCCGTGGTATTTATGCTTTAACTGATTGGGGTTATAAAATGGGCACGGTTAAAGAAATTATTAGATCTTATTTAAAAGAAAAAAAGTCTTCAACTAAAGACGAAATTTTGAAATACATTAACTCTCAACGTTTGGTGAAGGAAAGCACCATCTTACTCAATCTCCAAAATAGGAGTTTATTTAAGCGCCTTGATAACGGAAAATACACGTTGGTTTAATTTCTGAAACCTAAAACTTGAAACTTGAAACATAAAAAATAATAGCAGAAATTAAAATTTTATGTTTCATGTTTCATGCCTCAAGTCTCATGTTTCTTGGCATTTTTCAAAGTATCGGTAAAGTTTTTTCTCACATCTGGTGGATAATTATCCCTGCCTTCCTATTTTTCATTTTCTGGGACCTTTGGCTAATTTATCTTCAACTGAGGTTTTTTAAAAGCATCAAGTGGGTCACGCTCCATATTAGAGTACCCAAAGACATCCTTAAAACTCCCAAGGCAATGGAGCAGATTTTTGCTGCGGCTCATGCTATCTTAGACCCTCCTGATTTTTGGGAAAAATACTTTAAAGGGAAATATCAATACTGGGTTTCTTTTGAGATGGTTGGCCAGGAGAAGGGCGTCTATTTTTATTGCCGGACACCAGAGAGATACCGCAACCTTATAGAATCAGCCATTTACGCCCAATATCCGGAAGCAGAAATTAATGAAACCGAGGACTATACTCAGTTGTTACCAGCGGTCTTACCCAATAAAATTTATGATCTTTGGGGCTTAGAATTCCAATTTCTAAAGTCCGATGCCTATCCTATCCGGACTTATCCTTATTTCGAAGAAGCAGTAGAAGAAAAGCGTTTGGATCCTTTAGCAGCTATTACTGAAACGATGTCTGATTTGAAGGAAGGGGAAAAAATTTGGCTGCAGTTTTTAATAAAACCGGTGGGGGACAGTTAGATCGGAAGAGCACACGTCTGAACTCCAGTCACGTGAA
>CAYISL010000032.1:0-6503 GCA_964366075.1 uncultured Candidatus Saccharibacteria bacterium | reverse complement strand
TGAAATCGTCCTTTCCGCTCCGCTTCAAGGCGCGGCGGGCGGAAAGGGGGTTTGGGGGGAATTCCGCCCGCCGCGCCCGTTAATGAAATCGGTTTGGATATTTTCAAATACACACCGCAGGGTTGAGCACCGATTCGAGAGACCGAGTCGCCTTAGAGGTTAGTGCGGCTGAGGCGCTTCGATAGAGATTTAAAAACTGTACAGTTTAACTTGTTGCAAAACATACATGACAAATAATGAGTTGAGAAAGATTTTAGAATGGGTTGAGGTTAGAAGCTTTACTTGGGATGATTTGCAGAATCAATTTGGATACGATAGATCACAGATGAATCGGGTAACAAATATGCTTCGCTCAAACATGCCTTCAAGTGAAAATTTGGTTGATCATTATGCTGGTAGTGAAGATCCAAATCTTTTAGCAATAACCGCCAAGGGCATATTGCTACTAGCCAATCTTAGAAACCAGAAATCTTCCTTTATAAGCTTTCTTCTTAACCCGTGGGTGGTTGGCGTGGGGCTACTTGTTTTAGGTATAATCTTAAATAAAGTGGGCCATCTTGATTTAATAAAATCACCCAATTTATATTGGATTATATTTGGTACTATTGCCGTAATTGTTTTGCTCCTTTACTGGCGCACAAAGAATGCTGTTTGGGGCGGTCTAATCATTGGTTTGATTATTGGAATTGTTTTTTCTATTGTATTAATCTTCAGGGGAAGCGCATTTGATTGGTACATTCTTGGTAAGGGAGCTATTATTGGAACCCTCCTGGGTTTCGCTGCTGAGTTGTTGGGAAAGCTTTCGGATTTTCTAAAGAAAAAATAAGCGCCCTGACTGACTCACCTTAAACCGATACTTGAAACGACCCCCAGGAAACCATTACGCTGATTGAAACGGTGTAGCTCTAGACCGACTCACACCACCAGTTGGAAAAAGAAGATGAAGTAACCCGTGTTCTTCTAATGCTTGCATCGCAGGCAAAAAAACGGAGGATTGAAAGCGTAATTATCACCGACTGGACCAAGAATACGTCAATATCTCCCGTGCCGGTAATTGAGGTGCTTTCGGTTGTTTTCCCTCTTTATAAAGACTAGCGGTTATCGTTGCCTGGCATATGTGGCTTTAAGGAGCAGCTCAATGAATTTCGGTTCGATATCATTCTTATCCATAGTCCGGACACAATCGCCTGGGTGGTTTTGCGTTATGCAAAAAATAAAATACCGATTTGAGCTACCCATCTAAATTAGGGCTTTTTCAATTTTTAAATGTGAAGCGACCCTTGACGAGCTATCATAGATAGTGGGTCGCAACGGGACAGCTGATGCGCTCAGCTCCGAGGCGGTGGCACATGGATCAGGTTTATTTGTGCTCGCGGTAGAAGATGACGATTGTGCAGTTGATGAAGTAACGCCCTTCAGTGTTGACCCCAGTAACCACACCGACGTGACGTTCGATGACCTCCACGCTCTTGTTATCGGTGAGCCACTGATTCGTCTCCTCCTCGAGTTTCCCGAACTCATCCGACGTGCCTCGTGTGAAGATTTTGACCTTTTCCATCGGTCGTACCTCCGTTCTGTGTCAGCAGCACCATTGCCACTGAACGATGTATTATAGTGGAATCTAGGAAAAAGTCAATGGCTGCTGGGGTCAAAAATTGAAAAAGCCCTTAAATTAAGGTGATTATTTGCCATCTTGCAGAAACCGACACCGCCAGTTGGGATATGGCTTATCTTCGCTTCTAAAATTGACATAACTATTTTTTTCTGCTAACCAAAATACAGGCCTTTAAAATCATTAAAATCCATTGAGGGAGGTGATTTAGCTGTTTTGGAAAGAACTTTTAAGCTGGCTTTCTTTTTTTGCGAAATGGGAGTTTGCGGTATGGCAATGGAAAAATATGGGTAAAGATTTATCCTATTCTTTAGTAGTGTCTTTAATTCTAACATCCATATTTATTGCTTTTTGGTTCGGACTTTTTGAGTTTTTCCTTCAACTGACAAGAAGCTATCTTAGCGAGAAAAGGGATTACGTTTTAAGTAGAGTTGGAATAAATTTAAAAAGTAATCCGGTTAACCATAATTTTCTTGACAGGTTAATTATATGGTTAACACACCATCGCTTAAAAAAATGCTTTTTTCTGTGCGCTCTTCCCATTCCTCTCTTAACTGAAGGCACTATCCTGGCAATCAAAGTAACTCAGACTAGCAAACGCTGGCTACTAACTAAAGAATTTTGGGCTGTTCAGGCAGCGAATGCTTTGAAGGTCTGGGTAACAGTGATGGTGATTTACAGCTTCTTTTAAAAGTGTCTAATTCTAGTCAAAATTAGACACTTTTTGTTTTAGGTTCTTGGATTGAAAATAGTTATCGGTAATATTTAAAAACCATTTTAACAAGCTCTCTGGAGATATTGACTGCTTTGCCTTCAGTGGGAAAGTGATGCATATCGATATAAGGGAGACTGTTTAATTCAATAACAGCACAAGGCTGATTTTTCCAAGAAAGGGAAATGTCTTTAGTCAAGAAATCAATCCCGACTAAACGGACATTAAATAATTGAGCCACCTCGCGGAAAAGCCAAAGATTGTCCGGATGGATTTTAGGCGTTACCTCAAAAAGATCAGCTCCTAAATCCAAAATTATTTTTTCTTGGAGATAAACAATTTCTCCTTTAAAGGGGACAGAACAAAGATTATAGCCTTTGTTCCTCAATAGTTTCTCAGTAGTTTCATCAGTAACTAATTTATAAAGGGTGGTGTCTTTTTGCCGGGGATTTCCTCTTTTTGGGTCTTTATTTTTAACTTCTATAAGTTCTTCAATACTGTGGACGCCGTCACCAATAATGTGAGCCGGCACTCTTTGAAGGCAGGCAACAAAATCAAAATCAATAACAGTGGCTCGATAGACATTCATGTTTTCTAAGAACCTTTCGATAATAAATGCCGGCGAGTAAATTATGGCTTTCTTGATAGCCAGTTTTAAAGAATTAGGGTCTTTAATGTTTATAGTTACATGCTGACTCATTGACCCCAGTCGCGGTTTGACTACTAAAGGGAATCCCAAATTTTTAATAGCCCATTTATAAGCACGATTTTTCTCAAACCAGAAAAATGATTTTCCTTCAGCAACCGGGAAATTTCTCTTTTTAAGATAAAACTTAACCAAAGCTTTATCATCAATAATTTGGCTTAAATGATTGTCTAAAAATTCTGCTCTCGGTAAACCCTCAAAGAAAAAATTTTTACTTCCTAAATTCATTAAGAAATAATTGGTGTATTTGAAAGGAGATTTAAGAGCACAAAATTTTACCCCCTGCTTTTTAGCTTCCTCCATAAAAACCGTAGTTCTTAAGGAGATAAGATGAGGCGGGAAATCATCTTGGGGTGAGAGCAACTTGAGCCAGATAAGAACTTTTTCTAATAAATTAGACGAATGAAGAGAGATTTTTGTTGGCAAAAGAGTGAATAATCGCGGCGGTAAAAATAGATAAATAAAATCCTCTAGCCAATTTTTAAAATGGCTGACCGCTAAAGGTCCGCAGTCTTTACAAGATTTATAGCCAGCGATTTTCATCTTCATTCATTATACCGCGGTCAGAAGATGAAACACATCCGTAACAGCTCTGGTTTTATTAAGAAAACCGTCTCGCAGGCCGAGGGCTTCGACTGAGCTCAGCCGAAGTCCGGGCATGGTCCGAGCACATAAAATAAATTTTATGTGCTCGGGAGCGAGGCCGACCTTCGTCGGCCAAAGCCGACTACGGACGGCGAAGGCCGAGAGCGAGCGCAATTTTCTCGTCCCTAGGCACGAAGTGCCGGGATGCCGGCCGCGAAGCGGCTTAGGCACTGGGAAAATTGATAGCGTGTTTTCGCATAAAACCAGAGCTGTTGTTGGCCAGTGTTACCTATGTACCCATCTAATCTAGTACACAGCCTTGTCAATGCGAGAGAGGATGAATATAATTAAATGGCCATGAACTCCCCGGTCCAAGAAATTAAAGAAAAAATTGATGTTGTTGATTTTTTGGGCCGCTATCTTAAACTGCAGCGAGCCGGTAAGTATTATCGGACGCTTTGCCCTTTTCATAAAGAAAAAAACCCTTCTTTTATAGTTTCGCCGGATCGACAGTCCTGGTATTGCTTCGGATGTCAAAATGGGGGGGATATTTTTACTTTTTTGCAAAAATACGAAAACCTAGAATTCTACGAAGCCTTAAAAGTTTTAGCTGAAAAAGCCGGAATTGACCTTAGAAGAGCTGACCCCAACTTTACCAGAGAAATTGGCATCCTTTATGAAATTAACAAAAGCGCCTTAGAGTTTTTTCAGAAGAATCTCGGATTATCCGCTGAAGCTACTAATTATTTGAAAGACCGAGGATTGAAAAAACAGACCATGGAAGAATTTAGTCTCGGCTGGAGTCCTCCTTCTATTGACACGCTTTTTGTCCATCTGATTAATTTGGGTTATCGAGCTGAGGACATTAATAGAGCTGGGCTGGGTTTTCGGACTGATAAAGGAACTTATATGGATCGTTTTCGGGGTCGGATAATGTTCCCCATATTTAATTTTTTCGGAAAAGTTATTGGCTTTAGCGCTAGAATTTTACCGGCTAAGGAAGTCGTTAATGATGAGGCTAAATATATAAATTCGCCAGAAACTCCGATTTTCAAAAAAGGCAAAGTGCTCTACGGTTTTCATAAATCAAAAAATATCATTCGTCAGGAGAATAGAGCATTCTTACTTGAGGGGCAGATGGATTTTTTGATGGCCTGGCAGGAGGGAATAAAATTTGTGGTGGCTACTTCTGGCACTGCCTTAACCCCCGATCACCTAAGCACCCTTAAAAGGAACACTGAAAATCTAATTTTAGGCTTTGATGCTGACGAAGCCGGGATAGCGGCTACTGAAAGAAGCATTGATTTAGCTAACAGTTATGATCTGAATGTTAAGATAGTAAATTTTAAAGTGCCTGATTTCACTGCTTTTAAAGACGTAGCTGATTTGGCCAAAGAAAAGCCGGGTGCCTTAGGAGATTTTATTGGACAAGCAATGCCGGCAATGGATTTCTATTTTCTCAGATATCTACCTCAACCGCCTTCGAAATCCTCAAAGCACGACATTAGAAAAGTGCTTGCTAAGATTAAAATTTTAGCCAGCCCTATTGAGCAAAATCAGTGGTTGAAAAATCTTGCGGAGAAAACTAATATTGAAGAAAAAAGTTTAAGAGAAGAATTGAGACTGATTAAGATTGAAAATCAGGAGGGAAGAATTAGGGAATTAGAAGCAGGGGGAGGGGATAGCAAAGAACAAAAAGATGAAATTCTTAGTCGGAGAGAATTCCTGAGCCAGCGCTTTATTTCTTTGGCTTCAGCTAAAGAAAATAGTGAAACTATTATTGCTGAGGCCTCACCTTATTTAATACCTGATATTGGACTATCTCCTTTCAAGCCCTTACTTTTGCCTCTTCCGGAATCCGAAGAAACCATGGCAGCTGAGTTGGAAGAATTGATTAGGCAATTAAAATTGGAATGGCTAAAAGAACAACGCCAAGAATTAATTTCCAATATTAAAAATGCTGAAAAAGCAGAAAATCAAGAAGGATTATCCAAGTTGTTAGAAGATTTTCAGAAGCTTAACAAATTAATTTCTTAGAAAAACCGACCTAAAATTTAAATTAAGATTAATATTTATGAAGCTCAAAAGAAAGAAAAAAAGAAAAATAAAAAGAGCAAAGAAAATTAGGTCCTTGAGACGGCAGAGACGGCCGAAAAAATTGAAAAAAAGACGCCCTAAAAAACAAAGACGATTGTCTAAGGTCTCCAAAAAGAGAACTAAGGCCGCCAAAACCAAAAAAAGGAAAAAACCCAAAAAATCAGCAAAACGCCGACAAAAACGTTCCCTTAAAAAAACTACGGGACCTTCAGCTACAGGGCTGGAGTCTCAGGCCTTCAGCGAACTTTTACAGCGTGGCAAAGCTCGGGGTTTTGTCACTGATTCGGAGATTATCTACTTCTTTCCTAAGGTTGAAGAGGACATCAGTTTTCTTGAGGAATTATATGAACGTTTGGAGAAGGCTAATATCAAGGTAGTGGAAATTAATGAATTACTCACTGTACCAAAAGAAGAGATTGGCGAGGAGGAATTAAAAAAAGCCACCGAAGTTGAACCCGGTCTTCCTGATGCGGTTCAAACTTATCTTAAAAAAATAGGCGAGGTAGCTCTTTTAACTGCCAAAGAGGAGAAAGAATTAGCGAGAAGGAATGAACAAGGAGATGAAGAAGCCCGTCATCGTTTAATCCAGGCAAACTTGAGATTAGTAGTTTCGATTGCTAAAAGATTTGCTAATCGGTCGCCTAATTTATCCCTCCTTGACTTAATTCAGGAAGGCAATATCGGTCTTTCTCGGGCAGTGGAAAAGTTTGATTATCGCCGAGGATTTAAATTTTCGACTTATGCCACTTGGTGGATTCGTCAGGCGGTTACCCGAGCTTTAGCTGACTATT
>CAYISL010000031.1:3458-6592 GCA_964366075.1 uncultured Candidatus Saccharibacteria bacterium | reverse complement strand
TGAATGAATTTGATCAATTTGTGAAGCATAAGCTGAAAATTCGATACTATATTCGCTACGCCGATGATTTTGTTATCTTTTCGGATAATAAGGAATGGTTAGAAGAAATAATTCCTCCGATTAGTAATTTTTTGAACGAAAAACTGGAATTAGAGCTTCATCCAGAAAAAATTTTTGTCAAAACAGTGGCGTCTGGAATTGATTTTTTAGGTTGGGTGCATTTTTCAGACCACCGAGTATTACGAACCAGCACAAAGCGCCGGATGGTAAAAAGGATTGGCAAAATACTAAAGCCCGTAACGCTCAATTCTTATTTTGGTTTAATGAGTCACGGAAATACTAAAAAACTTCAGAGAGAAGTTTATAAGAAATATCTGCTTGCGAAGGAAAATATTATGTAAGATGACTAAATCTTTGTTCTATTTAATTAAACCCCGAATTTCCTGAAGGATTTCTTCGGGGATAGGATTTCTTTTCGGACTTTTGCCAGGATACCGCCAAGCGGAAATAATTCTTATTTTTTGACCTCTTAAATTTTGACCTCCTAAATTTTGATTTTTGAGATTTGATTTTTGATTTAATATTTGGTACATCGCCCAAATTTCATAGGGGTGTTTTTCAGAGCCAGCTGACTGCATCACCGCAATTGTTCGAGGTGCGATTCCCTCTTCAATGCGATGAGGATGTCGTAAAACCCGCAGTATCCTTTGCTCTGAAAGCCGGTAATAATGCATCTTATCACGGCTGTGGTAGGTCCAGGTAATTTTCTGAACTGATGAAATAAGCATTAAATAATTAGGTTTTTGTATTTGAGCGGGATACCAGAATCGAACTGGCGTTTGCTCCTTGGAAGGGAGCCGTACTACCATTGTACGAATCCCGCCAGAATATTTTAATTAAAACTTAGAACTTGCCTATTGTAAAGATTTTTTGAATAATGAAATAACGATGAGTATTCAAGATGTTAGGAAATTCCTAAAACGCTATCGTTTTTTAATTATATTTTTAGCAATAACCGCCGGAGCGGTTTTATTAATTTGGCGTTATGCCTTAGTTATTCCCCCTTATGTTCCAAAAGAGTTTCTTGAAGCTCAGTATCAAGGAGCAAAAATTGCTGAATCGATTGTAGCCCAAGCAGCTGCTTCCAACCAACATCTTGAGGCAATAGCTCGCTATGACAGAGCTGGAGATTTTCAGGAAGCTCTTAAGATAATAGGAGAAAATTCAGTTATCAATAAAGAGCTGGGGCAGAAAGCTATTGAGTTATCTAAGTATTTGGAGCAGATGACGCTTGTTTTAGTCAATATTAAGCCTCCTAAAGCTCGCTCTTTGGCTCAAGAAGCAATTGTTTATGAGATTGGTTTAATCCAGCATTTAATCAACTACAACGATTTGTGGGAGAAATTGTTAGAAGCTCTGCGAATAAAATTTGAAAAAAGTCTCAATAACTCCTTTCCGCAAAATAATAACGGGGTTGGAGAGTTGATCCAAAATATTAATAAAGAGGTTGAAACAATTAATGACCTCAATCAGAAATTTTCTAGGACGATGAGCGAATTTAAACGCCTAACTTCTTAGCCTCAGTTTCCTTCTTCCCCGCTAATTTGCTGAACACAAAGATGTAAAGAATTTCTAAGATAGCAAGGGTGTTAACGATCAATAAAGCAATAAACCAAGGTTTATGGTTTTTATGGGCTGCTTTCCAAAGAGCCACTCCTTTCCAGGGCAATACCCAAAGAAGGAGCAAGGCGCTCAGCCAAGGATTTTCCTGAAAGATACTCCCCAGACCGCTGATTTGTTGAATTAGATTTTCCATAGTGATATTATAACATTGCTTTGAATATTATTTCAAGGATTCAAATGGTGACCTTAGTGTAATAGTAGCACTAGAGCCTGTGGAGCTCTCAGTGGCGGTGCAAACCCGCTAGGTCACCCAGAGTTTCATATAACTAATAAAAACAGGGGAGAACCTGTTTTTATTAGTTTGTGATTAGATCCATAATATTTGTTATACTTAAATAGACACGATATTTAATTATGAAAGCAAAAGAAAATTTACATTCAATAGCTCCTCAAGCGTGGGTTATAACTGTTAGTATGGGTTACGGACATCAAAGAACAGCCTATCCTTTAAGGGAATTGTCGCCGGCTGGTTATGTTATTAATGCGAATAATTATGAAGGGATACCAGAAAATGATCGGAAAGTGTGGGAGACAAGCCGAAAATTTTATGAGTTTATCTCTAATTTTCAGCGCGTTCCTTTAATCGGTAACTTATCTTTTCGTCTTTTTGACCAATTTCAAAAAATCATCAGCCTTTACCCCAGAAAAGATCTCTCGAGGCCTAGTTTTATGGTGAAACAAATTTTTTACTTGGTTAAAAAAGGATGGGGGAAACATCTTATAGAAACATTAAAGAAAAATCCTCTTCCTTTAGTAACGAGTTTTTTTACGCCGGCTTATATGGCCGAATTTTTCAATTATCCCAATGATATTTACTGTATTATCTGTGATGCGGATATCGCCCGAACTTGGGCTAATTTCAACCCTTCTCATAGTAAAATTAAATATTTCGCCCCAACGTCTCGGGTAGTGGAAAGATTAAGATTATACGGCGTAAAACAAGAAAATATCTTTTTAACCGGCTATCCTTTGCCCAAAGAGAACATCGGTTCGACCAAGTTAGAGATTGTGCGGCACGACGTAAGCCATCGACTTCTAAACCTTGACTCTAAAGGCGTTTATCGCCGACAGTATGGTTCCGTAATCGAGGAATATCTCGGTGCGCTCCCAAAAAAAACAAATCATCCTCTAACGATTATGTTTTCTGTTGGTGGAGCCGGAGCCCAAAAAGAAATTGCAGGTAGAATTGTAAAAAGCTTAACAAAAAGGATTAAAGGAGAAGAGGTAAAAATTATTTTAGTGGCTGGCACTAAGGAAGAAGTTAAAAGGTACTTTTTAAACTTAGTGAATTCCTTAGGGCTTAAAAACCATATAGATAAAAATATCGAAATACTTTGGGACCAAGATTTACAAAATTATTTTCAGAAATTTAATCAAGCACTAAGAACGACTGACATTCTCTGGACTAAGCCTAGCGAGCTATCTTTTTATTCAGCCCTAGGAATTCCTAT
>CAYISL010000031.1:0-3448 GCA_964366075.1 uncultured Candidatus Saccharibacteria bacterium | reverse complement strand
ATCTTAACCGCGAATGGCTTTTGAGGTTGGGAGCTGCTTTACCTCAAGAAAATCCTTGCTATACCAATCAATGGCTTTTTGATTTATTGGATTCTGGCTGGTTCGCCGAAGCAGCCATGCAAGGATATATTGAAGCAGAAAAATTAGGCACCTTTAATATTGAACATATTATTAGTCAACATGCCAGGTAGTGAAAATTCGACTGGTCGCCTTAAGCGACAAATACTTTACAGCACTACCTGACAAAGTAAAGTAAACTTAATCAATAATGGTCGGGAAGTTTTTCTAAAATTATTAAGTCGAATTTCTACTACCTGGCATGCAGTGGCTCATCATTAGCGTCTTCGCCTATTTTTTAAATGCGATTGCGCTACTTATTGATAAGTTCTTATTAAAAAGAATAATTCCTAATCCGGCAGTTTACGCTTTTTATGTAGGCGTCCTTGGTTTATTAGTTTTCGTATTTGCCCCTTTTAATTTTCAATTTCCAAATTTATTAGTTCTTATATTGAGCTTAGCAGCGGGCGTGAGTTATATTTTTGCCCTCTTGGTTTTTTACTTTCTTTTAAAAAAAGGAGAGGCATCGAGAATCGTACCACTGGTTGGAGGATTAAGCCCGGTATTTATTTTTATTTTGGCCTGGTTACTGTTACAGGAAATGTTGTCAGTGATACAAATCTGTGCTTTTGTTCTTATCCTTTTAGGAGGATGGTTGATTATGTGGGAAAGGAAAAAAGGGAAAACCACTTTTCCGTGGCCAGTATTTTTTTTAAGTTTATTGCCTGCCTTTCTATTTGCTTTGTCGCATGTTTTGAGTAAATTTGTTTATGTTAATTTTTCTTTTATGAGTGGTCTTATTTGGCGAGGTGTAGGGGGCTTTTTAGGAGGGATGATACTTTTTTTGATTCCTCAAAACCGCGAAAAGATTATCAAGGCGGTAAAAAGATCGCAAAATAAAAAGAGTTTTATTTTCATCTTCGGCCAAACCTGCGCCGCTATTAGTTTTGTGTTGGTAAACTATGCTTTTTTTTTAGGCTCGGTCACTTTAGTTAACGCCCTCTCGGGAGTGCAGTATGTCTTTTTATTTTTGATAATAATTATTCTTTCCAAAAAACTTCCTCAGATTTTACAGGAAGGAATAACTATGCGCATTATTTGGCAGAAAGCGTTGAGTTTGATTTTGATTAGCTTAGGAATTTCGCTTTTATTCCTATGAACAGGAGATTGGGAATTATTTTGAAAATTGTTATCGCCGTTATTATCGCGGGCATTGGTATATATTTTTTAAGCTGGCAAATTGATTTTTCGAAAGGGGAACCTAATTGGGGAATAACCTTTAGCCAATTTTATGCTCAGGAAGGCTTGGGGCTTGATTGGAAAACAACCTATGAAGCCATCATCAGCGAGCTTAATGCCAAAAAATTACGTTTAATTGCCTATTGGCAATACTTAGAGCCGGAAAAAGGTAAGTTTGATTTTAGAGATTTAGATTGGCAAATCGAAGAGGCGCAGAAAAGAAATAAAGAGGTTGTTCTTGTCATAGGTCATCGTGTGCCGCGTTGGCCAGAATGCCATACGCCAGAATGGGCTAAAAATCTTTCTAAAGAAGAATTTAAAGAGTCAATATTTACTTATCTTTCGACCATCGTCGATCACTATAAATCTTTTCCAGCAATCAAGATGTGGCAAATAGAAAACGAGCCTTTGATATTTCTTTTTGGTGATTGCCCAAAACGCGATAGGAATTTTTTGAAAAAAGAGATTGCTTTAGTGAAATCGTTAGATTCAAAACGGCCGATTATGATTACCGACAGCGGCGAATTAAGTTCGTGGCTGGAAACCGCTGGCCTTTCAGAAGTTTTAGGAACGACATTGTATAAAATTGTTTGGAATAAGAATTTTGGTTGGTGGAAGAGTCTCTATCCGCCGGCTTTTTATACCCTTAGAGCTTTTATGGTGAAGACCTTTTATCGCACCCAAGAAGTGATTATTTCTGAACTCCAAGCAGAGCCCTGGGTACCTGACATGAAAGCAATTATTAAACTGCCATTCGAGCAGCAGGTCGAACACTTTGAGATAAAACAGTTAAAAGGCAATCTTGAATTCGCAAAAAAAACCGGCTTAAGAGATATCTATCTTTGGGGAGTGGAATGGTGGTATTGGCGTAAGGTAAACGGCGACGAAAGTTATTGGCGGTTTGGTAAAGAGATTTTAAATAGGTTTGAATAAATACCGCTTCGCTCGAAGTTATCCACAGATTGACTTTAGGTGTTTTTGCTTTTGCTGTATAATGATGAGGAGCCTTATTAAAAGGTCGAGTAATTTAAAATTAAAGATTTGATTTTATGGTACAAACTTGGAGCGATATTTTAGCCAGCTCTCTCCAAAATCTTTGGACAACCGTAATTGATTTTATCCCAAAACTAATAGGAGCAATAATTGTTCTGATAGTCGGATTGATTATTGCCACGGTTTTAGGCTCTTTTGTCGAGAAATTAATTAATGCCCTAAAAGTAGACACCCTTTTAAGGCGTTTAGGGTTGGAGGCTTATTTTGAGAGAGCAGGATTTCGTCTTAGCTCGGGCCGATTTTTGGGAGAAGTAGTGAAGTGGTTTTTACTTGTTGTTTTTATTCTTGCTACTTGTGATATTTTAGGTTTATTTGCGGTTTCGATGTTCTTGCGTGATGTTCTTATTTACTTCCCCAATGTTATCGTTGCTGCGCTTATAATGTTGGCAGCGATTTTAGTCGGCAATTTCCTGCGTCATCTTATTAGAGCTTCAGTAAAGAGCGCCCGGCTTTACGGGGCTAACTTTTTGGGAACGCTTACTTGGTGGGCAGTATTAATTTTTGGATTTCTAGCTGCTTTGCTTCAGATGGGAGTGGCGGTCAGCATTATCAACACTCTGATTACAGGATTTGTAGCGATGTTAGCGATTGCTGGTGGCATTGCCTTTGGATTAGGTGGGAAAGATTTTGCCGGTTCACTGCTTGAAAGATTTAAAGGGCAAATTGAAGATAGAAATAAATAAATTAGTTATATATCAATATGGTAAGTCTTCGCTGCGAAGATGACGATCCGTAATTCTGGGGGTTGACAAAGATTAAATAAACAAATTATAATTACAGAAAGATGAATATGGTGAAAATCTATACCAGAGGAAGCGGTTGATATTCTATTTTATTTCTATAAACAGATTTAGTTACTAAAGCCGCTTTCCTCACATAAAGATTAATAACATTTAAGCTTTTTGTTGGGAGAGCGGTTTTTAGTTCTTGTAGCTTCCGAGATGATAGAAATTGTTAGTACGTTAAAAACTTAAAAGCAGTTTTTTGAGGCGAAGGTTACAATTTTAAGGGCGTATGGTGGATGCCTTGACTTGAAGAGGCGACGAAGGACGTGGCGTGGCTGCGATAAGCCTCGGGGAGGTGCTTAGCAACCTGTGAT
>CAYISL010000030.1:0-6593 GCA_964366075.1 uncultured Candidatus Saccharibacteria bacterium | reverse complement strand
CTGTTGAAATCCAGAATTGAAAATCGCCAGCCATTCTTTTGGGCAAATCTTTGATACATTCTTAACAAATCAGCGGCAAAAAGAGCGGCTTCTTCGCCGCCCGTACCAGCGCGGATTTCTAAAATTACTTTTTCTTTCTGACTTTCAGCCATTATTTTGTTTTTTTCTCTTTTCTCCTTTCTTTTTTCTTTCTACTTGCAGCTCCAGTTTTTGCCCGTCTGGCTTTAAATTTTTCTACTCGGCCAGCAACATCAATTAATTTTTCTTTACCGGTATAAAAAGGGTGACAATGACTGCAGATCTCGATTTCCATTTGAGGTTTAGTCGCGCCTATTTTGAAAGTTTTTCCGCAGGCGCATTTAATTACTGCATTTGGATAATAAGGGGGATGGATTTCTTTTTTCATTACTATCAATTTTACAGAATAATTTTTTTCTGTCAATGATTTTTTTCAGGGTTGATTTTTAACCTTTGAGTTTATATAATGGGATTCATGATTGAAGGAGCCGATCTTATTATTGATGAGATGACTCAGGCCGGCGTTCTTTACGGTCGCAAGCCTTCAAAGACTCATCCGCGGATGGTGCCTTATATTTTTGGTACCCGAGGTACTATCACTGTTATTGATTTATTAAAAACAAAGGAGGCTTTGGAGAAAATAAGTTTATGGTTAAAGCAAAAAATTGCCGAAGGAGCTCTACCAATTTTTGTCGGGGCACTGCCGGCAGCGAGAGCAGCTGTTGAAGAAATTGCCAAGAAATACAATTTTCCTTATATCACTAAGCGTTGGATTGGTGGCACTTTGACGAATTTTAAGGTTATTTCTAAAAGACTTGAGCATCTGAGAAAACTTAAGGAAGATAAAGCCAAAGGTGAGTTTGAGAAATATCTCAAGAAAGAGCAGCGCCTTTTTGATGAAGAGATTAAGCGCCTTGAGGAAATGTTTTCTGGTGTTGAGAATTTATCTAAATTACCCGATATTTTGATAGTTGTAAATATTAATGAGCATACTACCGCTGTAAGAGAAGCGCGACGTCTGAAAATTCCGATTATCGCGATAATCAATACTGATGCTGATCCCACTTTAGTTGACTGGCCAATCCCGGCAAATGACAATACTCGTTCAAGCATCAACTTTGTCCTTAGCGAGTTAAGTAAGGCTATTGAGCAAGGATTGGAGCAAAAAACTAATATTCAAGTCGCTCAAGAAGTTTCTGAAGATGGCAAAAAAGAAGAAAATGGAAATTGATGTTGGACTACTAAAAAAATTACGGGCTGAAACTGAGGCATCTATTTCTGACTGTCGAAGTGCTATAATAGAATCTGAAGGCGATTATAATAAAGCCTTAAAAGTTATCAGAGAGCGGGGATTGGATAGAGCAGCGAAAAAAGCCGAACGGCAGGTTAAGAGCGGCTTGGTGACGGTCTACAGTCACCAGGAAGGACGGATCGGAGCAATGATTTTAATTCGTTGCGAGACTGATTTTGTGGCTCGGAGTGAGTTATTTAAAGAATTAGCTCATAACCTAACGCTCCATCTAACAGCCATGAATCCAGAAGACTTGGATGAGTTTTTAAGTCAGCCATTTGTGAAAGACGAAAGTCGGACAGTGAAAGAAGTAATTCAGGAATATATTGGTAAATTAGGAGAAAATATAACGATTGAGAAATTTGTGAGATATGAAATATAAAGGGCTTTCTCTAAATTTTGGAGTCCAAAGGACGACAAAATTTAGCTAGAAAACCTTTACCCCGCCCTTTCTTTCTGTACACTAAGCAAGTATTTTAGAGAATCTATAGTTTTAAAAGAATTTATCTGTTTAATGCACAAGAGGAAAGGGCGGGGTGCTCAATGTTGTAGTAAAATTTACTACGCATTGGGCTTGTAAATTTTAACAACATTGGCATGTACAATTATATCCTACAAGCAGGTTTATTTATTGGTTTGGCAGCGGTAATTTATATTTTTGTGAAGGCGGCGCCGCGGGTGGGCGATCTTCCTCAAGAAAAAAAGGAACGTTTTCATTGGTCTAATAGATTTCCCTTAGAGAAACTAGATAGTTTAGTCAGTTCTTATTTTGAAAAATGGTTGAGGAAGAATAGGGTTTTTTTGATGAAGCTGGACCATTTTATTAGCCGTCAAATAGACAAAGTCAAAAATAATAAGCAAACAGACGAAAAAAAGGAGGAGATTTTTAAATCACCCTTAGTCGAAAATAATAAGAATGGAGAAGGGGATAAAAAAGAAGAGCATATCTGATTAACTGTTTAAGAATCCAGGGGTGGCAGAGCGGTCAATTGCATGGGTCTGTAAAACCCACGGGTACATCCCTTCGCAGGTTCGAATCCTGCCCCCTGGACAATCCTTCGCTAAAGCTACGGAATTGTAAACAATCAGTTAAAGCTATCCGTCGCTACTACGTAGCTATGGAATAGCGTAGTATAGCTACGGAATTGTAAACAATCTTTAAAATTTATGTATTATTGCTATATTTTATTAAGTTTAAAATCTCACATTTTCTATTTTGGCTTTACTAATGATTTAAGGAATAGATTAAAACTTCACAATGAAGGAAGAGTAAAATCAACAAAACCGCATTTGCCGTGGAAATTAGTTTGGTATGGAGCATTCGAAACTGAAAAACAAGCAAGCGATTTTGAAACATATTTAAAATCTGGATCAGGAAAGGCATTTGCATATAAAAGATTAGTTTCCGTAGCTTTAGTGAAGGATTTTTTACAGGGGCGTAAAGGTAGTCCGAAGTCATCCGCCGCCCGAAGGGCTAAGGAATGATGAAGAACACCTGAGGGCGTAAAGGTATTCCGAAGCTTTAGCGTAGGATACCTGCCCCCTGGACATAAATTTTGCTGGCGCAAAATTTGGGTAGTTGGTAATTAGTATTTTGTAATTTGGGAAAGAAAAATTTTTAATTATTAAAATCCACAAGATTTGGAGCAAGAAACAGTAGAAATGTTATTTTTTTGTTGCACTTGACTTCTAATAGCAAATATACTATACTTCTGACAGCAAGAAAATCGGGTCGTGGTGGTTCAATCATGCATCCTAAAACAAAAGAAAGGAGGTAATTAATGAAACAGATCCTTGTGGCAGTGTGTATCGGAATTCTTATACTTTTCTCTACTGGATGCAAGAGAGCAGAAGAAGTTCGCGCGAAAGTTCGTGCGCAGGAAGAGAACCGGCGAGAACAGATCCTTCAGGCGAATGCGAATGAGGTGGTTAGTGATATTCAGTATATCAAAGACATGCGAACCGGACTTTGTTTCGCTTATTACTGGGGTGGTATGCCTGAAGGCGGACCGGCCCTCACAACAGTTCCTTGCGAAGCAATTCCACCTCAGCTACTTAAAGTAGCGAAGTGAACCACATCCAATAAACAAGGCTGAGTAATCCTACTACTCCCCGCTATGTCTTCGGACCTCTGGCGGGTTTCTTCTTTTTTGAACAAAAGAATTTGCCGCCAAAGGTGAAATCTGATAAGATTTTAATAATCCTGCTTGCAGGCGGCGAAAAATGAGCTAAATTACCTCTATGACTTTAGATGGAAAAATCAAATTAGTATCCTGTTTTACTGAAGAAATATTGACTCCTGAGGAATTAAAATCTTTGTTATCAAAAAAAACCCCTCTCAGGCATTACATTGGCTTTGAGATTTCTGGACCAATTCATTTAGGGACCGGTTTGGTTTGTATGCAAAAAGTCAAAGATTTTGCTGATGCCGGAGTCAAAGTTAATATTCTTTTAGCTGATTGGCACAGCTGGATTAATGATAAATTAGGCGGCGACAGGAAGAAAATTAAGGAAGTGGCGCTTGGCTATTTCAAAGAAGGGTTAAAAGCCGCTTATAAATGCGTTGGCGGCGGTCCAAAAGATTTAAATTTTATTTTAGGTTCCGATTTATACGACAAAAATAATAAATATTGGGAAACAGTAGTTGAAGCAAGCAAACACATTACTTTAAGCCGGATGAAAAGAAGCATCTCGATTTTAGGCAAAGAAGAAGGCGAAGAAGTTGATTTTGCCAAGTTGATATATCCAGCAATGCAAGTGGCTGATATTTTCGTTGGACAGTTTCATTTTGTCCAAGCAGGTTTGGATCAAAGAAAGGCTCACGTAATTGCTCGCCAGGTAGCTGATAAATTGAAAATTTCACCGTTATTACTTGGTAAAGAAATAGTAAAACCCGTAGCAGTTCACCACCATCTTCTTTTAGGATTAGGCAAGCCGCCGATTTGGCCTATTGGTTCTGACGTTGATAAGAAAGAATTGTGGTCTTCATTAAAAATGAGCAAATCCAAGCCGGAAAGCGCAATTTTTCTTCATGACTCCCCAGAAGAAATAAAAAGGAAAATAACAAAAGCTTTTTGCCCGGAAAAAGAAGTTGAATTTAATCCAATTGTTGATTGGGTTGAGTATCTGATTTTTGTCCGAGAAAATAAAATTTTAATTAAAAGGAAAGCGGAGTATGGAGGTAATTTAACAATTAACAGTATTGACGAATTAAAGAAATTGTTTAAAACTGGAGACCTACATCCGGAGGATTTAAAAAATTTTGTAGTCGAATATCTCATAGAGCTAATTAAGCCGGCGAGAGAGCATTTTAGCAAAGGCAAGCCAAAAGAGATGCTTAGAGATCTTGAATTATTGATGAAAAATAGTTAGTCTGAATAGCTTGGTGATGTCCACACACTATAACTTTAATTTTCGTTAAGTGCTAGGCAGGGAACAACTATTTTGCCTGCCTGCCTACGCCGACTTAGCTCAGTGGTAGAGCAACTGTTTTGTAAACAGTAGGTCGTCGGTTCGAATCCGACAGTCGGCTCTTAAAGTTCGGCGAGCAGGTAAACCATAATGTAAAAAATGGAGTAATTATAAAGCAATTTAATAACTTAATAAAACAAGGAGGTAAGATGTTGAAGCTCGTTCGTAAATTAATAGAACCAGTGGTGTTTATAGTGTTTTTTTGTATATTTATTCTCCAACAGTTCATGCGTATCTTTTCCGACTCCGATGCAACAGAGGAGATTGAAGAGCGTTAAAGGCAGTCTCCTCAGTCTCCTATATAAAGTTAAAGGGCTAATAGAATTCTATTAGCCCTTATTTATTTGAATATTTTATTTTAATTCTCTATAATTTTGATTTTAAACGTGTTAAGATAAAACTATGCCTGAGTAGCTCCCGCTCAAGATGAGCGAGGCTCGCCCAAATAAATTTTGGGCGGCAGTGATAGAGCAACTCCCCGCCTGCATGCCGAGGTAGCTCAGTTGGTAGAGCATACGCATGGTAAGCGTAAGGTCCCGGGTTCAATTCCCGGTCTCGGCTCAATCGCATGCCAGGCAGTGATCCCGCCCTTTTCTTGTACTGGATCCTATCTGGCGTGTTAAAGAGAGTCGAAATTAAATTAAGTAATAAAATAAATTCCGTCCTTTGTCCTGTTAAATAAGAATAAAAAGGGCGGGACTACTACCTGGAATGGCTAAGTCAAAATTTAGTGAAAATTTAATAAAATTAAAATGCCCCGGTTGTTCTCGGATAAATTATTATACGCGGAAGAATAAGAAAAAAATTGAGAAAAAACTGGAACTTAAGAAATATTGTCGTTGGTGTCGGAAACATACAGTGCATAAAGAAAGTAAAAAATAGACACCAACGACCCTGAGCGAAGTCGAAGGGCAAATGGTGCAGAAAACATACAACTCATAAGGAATCTAAGAGATAATTTATGCCATCTATCCACTAATGGCAGATAATAAATTATGGAGGGAATGGGCGAAAAAGAAATTTTAATTCGGGAGCTTGTCCGAGATGGTTACCTTAAAACGCCAGTAATTATTGAGGCTTTTCAGGCTATCGATCGGATTGGTTTTGTGCTGTCAGAATTTAAAAATGAAGCCTATATCAATGCGCCGCTACCGATAGGTTTTGGTCAGACTATTTCACAACCATTGACCGTTGCCTTTATGCTGGAATTACTCGAACCTCAACCAGGGGAGAGAATATTGGATATCGGCGCTGGCTCTGGTTGGCAAACAGCTCTTTTGGCTTATATCGTAGCAAGTGATAAAGAGAAAAAAACAGGAAAAGTTTTTACTATTGAGCGAATTAAAGAATTATGTCAATTTGGGAAGCAGAATGTGGCCAACTACAATTTCCTAGAAAAAGGGATTGTAGAATTTTTCTGTCAGGATGGCTCTGTAGGTCTAAAAGAATTTGCTCCTTTTGATCGGATTATTGCTGCTGCTACTGCCGAAGTAATTCCTTCAGCCTGGAAAGAGCAGGTTAGAATTGGCGGTCGGATTGTAGCGCCAGTTGGTCAAAGTATTGTAGTAACTGACAAGATAGGCAAGGACAAATTTTCTCAAAAGGAATTTTTTGGATTTAGTTTCGTTCCTTTGATAAAAGGCTGTGAATAGTGAAGCAGGAGTCAAGAATTGACAATCTGCTAATTTTTAAAATATAATTAATTTACCAAATCCGCAAACAGCTGGCAACCATTAAAGCATAAGACCAGCCGAGGAGAGTTATTATTTGTTATCTGCGGACCTAGTCCGCTTTTTATAATTAAAGAAATGGC
>CAYISL010000029.1:0-6597 GCA_964366075.1 uncultured Candidatus Saccharibacteria bacterium | reverse complement strand
TCACTTCGGGAAGCCTTCCGAAATTCCTTCGCTTCGCTCAGTCAGTTTCGGCTTTCCTCTTGCTCACTTCGGTAATTTATAGCTATCGCTCCGACAGGCTGGCTACAGAAAAGATTTCATCCGATAATAGGTAAGAATATAAACAATACTGGCAAATCTTACAAATAATTAGATAATATAATAACTTGTTTCTGTTCCGTGCGGCAACTCTCGGAGGCATCAAAAGCTTGGTCTTTTACGAAGTAAAAGTTTTGATGCTGAGAGCGTAGGTGGTCGCCTGCCGCTGGAGCAGGCGAACCACTGGTGCCGGTAGGAATAGAAACAAGTTATTAAAACTTGCCCGCATTAATAATTTCGCGTAAAATTTATTGTATATGGAGCAAAAAGAGCGCTATCATTTAAAATATAAGATTTGTGTTTCAGGGGCTGCCGAAACAGGCCATTGCAATCCTAAGGCCTTAGAGATGGCTCAGGAAACAGGCCGGGAAATTGCCAAACGCAATCTAATTTTAGTTACCGGCGCTACCGTAGGCATTCCGTACTGGGCCGCTAAAGGCGCAAAAGAAATCGGTGGCATTGTTATCGGTCTTTCACCGGCTCCTTCAGTAGAATCTCACGTTAACACTTATCATTTGCCAGTAGACTACCATGATCTTATCATTTATACGGGGTTTTATTACGCGGGTCGTAATTTGCTTTTGACTAGATCGTCGGATGCGATAATTGTTATCTGTGGCCGGATGGGAACTCTTAACGAATTTACCATTGCTTTTGAAGATGATAAACCAATTGGGGTTTTAGAAGGCAGTGGCGGGACTGCTGATATGCTAAAGGGGATCATTAAAAGTTCGCACCGAGGCCCGGGGAGAGTAGTTTTTGATACTAATCCTAAGAAACTTGTAGATAAAGTAATCCAGTTGATTACCCAAGGCAAAGAAGCAAATAGCCGGGTTAAATTTGCAACCGAAAGGTCGACAAACTAAGTTTTAAAACAAATATTAAATGGCTAACGAAGAGAAACCCATTGGCGAAGTAACTCACTATTTCAGCGGCATCCAGGTGGCGATTGTGAAATTCAATCGAGTAGTTAAAGTTGGCGAGACAATCAAGTTTAAAGGCGCAACTACGGATTTTTCTCAAACAATCGAATCGATGCAGTATGATCACAAAGACATAGAAAGCGCTAAGAAAGGTCAGGAAGTGGGAATTAAAATTACGGAGAAAGTCCGAGAGGGAGACGAAGTTTACGCTGGATAGCTAAAACAACTATAAACAATGACTATTTTTGACAGAGAGATTCTGGAAATTATTTGGCAGTTAATTTTAGCTGCCTTCTTAGGGGGGCTTATTGGTTTGGAGCGGTTTTTGGCTCATAAGGTGGCGGGAATGCGTACCTACGCTTTAGTGAGTTTAGGAGCCGCTTTATTTTCTATTATTTCTAAAACAGCTTTTCGGGAGTTTTGGGGCGTTCCCTCCTTTGACCCTTCAAGGATTGCCTCTCAAATAGTTGTAGGCATTGGCTTTCTTGGAGCCGGGATAATCATTTTTCATAAGTCAAAACTTCGAGGGCTGACAACAGCGGCTGGTTTATGGGTAGCGGCGGGTATTGGAATGAGCGTTGGTTATAAACTTTACGGCATCGCTATCTTTACCACCCTTTTAGTGATTCTTATTTTAACAGCTTTCTGGCACCTTGAAGAAAAATTAGGCAAAAAGTTCCCCGCTGGCCCTCCTGATTCCTTGGACGAAAACAGTGATTTCTAATTTTAAAAAAATTCTTCTTAACTCCTCTATTTTAGCCGGGACAATTATTGGCGCAGGAATTTTCAGCCTGCCTTATGTTTTTAATAAGGCGGGATTCTTAATTAGCGCTGTTTATTTAGTCATTTTAGCCGCAGCTTTTATTTTTCTCTATTTACTTTATGCGGATACTGTTTTGATGACACCCTTAAAACACCGATTTGTTGGCGAGAGCAGAATGTATTTAGGTCTGTTCGGCTATGGCACGGCGATTTTAACAGCGGTAGCGGGAATGGTTTTGGTTTTGACTGTTTATTTGATTCTTTCGCCAAGTTTTATTAATTTAATTTTTGCTAAATCGGTTAATAACCATTTTCTCGCTCTAATTATCTTTTGGCTGTTTGGCAGTTTAGGAATATTGTTGGGAATGAGGGCAATTGGTTTTGAGGAGGTTTTAATGAGCGTTGGGATAGTTTTAATAGTAGCGGTTTTATTTTTTTTGGGCATTGACCAATTTAAATGGGTAGCATTTACTAAATGGCAGCCCAGCTATTTTTTTCTGCCCTATGGACCTTTGCTTTTTGCCTTAGCCGGTCGAGTGGCTATTCCAGAAATAACCAGGCGATTTAATAAAACCCCTCAAGATCGCTGTCTCTTAAAAAAATCAATTATTTTTGGCGTTATTCTGCCAGTCATCGTTTATTTAGCTTTTGTTTTGGCTGTCACCGGACTCTCTGGTGGATCGACCGGTACTACAGCAGATGCCGTCTCCGGCTTACTTAACATTCTTAGTAGAGAAGTTTTGGTAATTTTAGGAGTTTTGGGCGTTTTTACTCTCTTAAGTTCTTATATTATTATCGGTTTAAATGTTAAAGAAATTTTACGTTTTGACTTTAAAATACCCAAATGGTTGAGTACTTTAAGTGTAGTTTTAGCCCCTATTTTGCTTTATTTAATTGGTTTAAGACATTTTCTTCCTTTAGTCAGTTTTATCGGGGGAGTATTTATTGCCTTGGAGGGGGTTTTGATAATTTTGATGTGGCGTCAGTCATCTAAAATTAGAGGAACTGTTTTATTTTCTCATTTGCCCAAGTTTTTGCTATATATTTTATTAGTCATCTTCAGCTTGGGGATTGTTTATCAAATTGCTTTTCTATAGAGCATGAATCACGAAGCACGAACCATAAATTATGAAGGCTTGGAGAAATTACAATATTAAACTGCCGCAGTCGCGGACGCAAAAACAAGAATTTGGCAAAGCTCAAAAACCCATTCTTATTTGTAAAATTTGTGATATTGTCTATTACAAAAAATCCTGGCATCACCCTGAACCAGGGCAGAGCACGATTCAGGGTAGACAGAGACTAACGCTTAAGACCTACGCTCTAAAACCTGTTCTTTGTCCGGCTTGCCAGATGATTAAAAACAAACAGTTTGAGGGGAAACTAATAGTTAAAAATATACCGGTTAAATTTGTAAAAGAAATAACAAATCTAATTCAGTCCTTCAGCCAGCGAGCTTTTGAACGAGACCCTTTGGATCGGCTAATTAAAATCCAACAAACCACTAACCGACTCATTGCTACTTTTACTGAAAATCAATTAGCAGTAAAATTAGCTAAAAAAATTAAAGCGGCTTTTAATAAAGTTAAAATGGAAATAAAATATTCTTCTTCGCCATCAGATATTGCTGAAGTAGTGGTAGACTTCACAGATCAGCATGTAACACATAACACAAATTGAGCCCTCATAGCTCAATGGATACCTGCCCGTCATTGCCTGTGCCCTCGTCGTTCAATGGATAGGACGCGAGATTCCGGATCTCGTAATAGGGGTTCGAATCCTCTCGAGGGTAGAGGCATAGGCAGGCGGGGAGCACAAGCCTCCGGAGCTTGGGATCTCCGTTCGAATCGGGGTGAGGGCACAACTGCTCGTTTTAGTTTGGGTTGACAAAAGCTGAAAAATGGTAATATAATTAAACTAGGTTTAGAGGTTAAAAAGGGACAGTAGGGTCCGCCCGAAATAGGTTTTCTATTAAATCCTTACTGCCCCTGAGAATTCTTTTAAGCTCTTTTACAATACCAAAAAGAGAGTGTTAGGTAGAGTGGGAATGTCCAGGATTAGTTCTTTCAGGATCAGCTCTTGGAGAGTTTGCTTTCCTACTCAAAGTGCGTTTTGCCCCTCCGCACTTAATCCTAACCTCTCTTGAATTGAAAATTAGGAATTGTTTATTTAAGTCTTTAACCCGAAAGGAGGTGTTATTGAACGGTTTAGGTTTATGGATTTTTAACAGAAATAAAGCAACGTTATTTGGAAGGAGGAAAAACCAGCAGAAGATTTAACTTAACTGTGTAGAGAGCATAGGGCTGATTTTATGGAGGAAGATAAAATGTAGATACTAAACAATTAAGAACCGAGGGGAAGAAAAATGCCTGGAATAGCAGAGATAGCGCAAAGCCATACAGGAACGGCTTGCAGAGAACTTCAGATTGGTGTGATTAAAACCGCCAACCCGGGGACGCAATTTCTCTTTATGTGTCCGACCTGCCACAAGCTCCTATTGAACGGTCAGGAAATAGCTCTAAAGGATTATACCCAAAAATTAATTGAAGCGGGTCGCGGAGGAAAAGTTGTAATCCACAACCTCCAAGCGAGAGACATCCTGGGTACAGCGGGTTTCACCTTCTGAAACAATCATCATTGAATAGCACCTAGGCAGAAGTTTATACGGAGGCCTTAATAGACCTCCGTTTATTTTTAATAAAACAATAACCCATCTTTGAGAATTTAAAGATGGGTTATTTTATTACTTTAATCAAAAATAATTTCTGTCCCCATTCGACTGGCTTGCCATTTTCAACAAGAATTTTTTTCACTTCTCCGGTCACTTCAGATTCGATTTCATTCATTAATTTCATCGCTTCAATTACGCAAACTATTTGGCCAGTGGTGATAGTTTGTCCTACTTCTGTATAAGGTTTGGCATCAGGCGCCGGTGCTCGATAAAATGTTCCCACCATCGGTGATTTTATAGGAATAATTTTTTCGGGTCTTTCTTCAGGCAAAGGAGTCGACGGAGTGACTATTGTGGTTTTGTTTTCTTGAGCAGTTTGGTTCTCAGTTAGTTTTTGGATTCTTTTAGTGATTCTTAATCTTTGCCCCAACCAATTAGAGAACTCCAATTCTTCAATATCAGATTTTTCCATTAACCTTACCAGTCTTTCAATTTTCGAGAGTCGCATTTAAAACACCTCCTAGTTGCGATTTTAAAATGTCTATTTTTGAGCTTAGCAGATTGCAAAGTTCTGTCAATTTTTACGGAAAAACCACTTTAAAATGATTAGAAAAGAGGTATTGTTTAAATTCTGATTATCATGAAATTATTAAGCTCCACAATCCTTATTAGGTGCGGGGGTTGACAAAATTAGATGGGGTGTTAATATCGGCTTGGAGGATAAAAGGTCGGAAAAATAAAGAAAAATAAATAAAATGAAAAAAACTACTCTTTATCTTGCCTCAATTATAATTATTTCTTTGGTCTTAATTATAGGTTGGATTATAACTGCTTATCCTCAAAACGCTTTAGCTCGAAAAGAGGCTGGTGGTACCGATGTGGATTGTTATACTTTTTGTGCTGAGTTTGACTTTTGGAGCGACGAATGTTTAGAGTGGGCGAGCAATTGCCTTAATATCCTTTAATACCCTCGCCTATTAATTCTTGTATTTGGCTAATCTACTGAAATTAGAAAATCTCCTTAGGTAAGGTGAAAAGTATTAATATTAAAAAATTTTTAATTTTACTGAAAACAAAAGATAAATTTTTTCGTTGTTTTAGTCATTTAACTTATTCATAAAAAGAAAGTCAGCTATTTAAAAACTAAAAATGGAGGAATGGAGGATAAGATGAAAAGGAAAGTATTTATAGGAGTATTTTTTGCAGTATGGTTGGCATTTCTCTTGAGTTGCGCAGCCACCCAAGGATTTAAAGAACTGTCTCCGGAAGACCAAATAGAGTATCAGATGTTAGAGAGGGCGGAAGCTACCAAGGAAGATTTAAGAACATTTTTTGTTTTAAGCAAAACGAATTCTCCTGAGAAAAAAACTTGGTTAGCTAATTTCTGGAAGAAGTTTGAGCAGGCAGAGATAAAGGAACTATCGTCCGAACAACAGACGTTCTATTATACCCATTTAGGTTCCGGCCAGAAATTAGAGTTTCTGATTATCGAGGCGTCTGAAAAGGAAAGATTCATAAAGAGCCTTGTCAAAGAAAGAAAGAAAGCCCTGACAACTACTCGAGAAGGACAGATCGACTACTATTCACTACAGGCAGTGGCTACCAAAGAAGAAATAGAGGAGTATCTTCTTCTTAATCCCGACCAGAGGATTGAATGGCTGAGGGTGTTTTGGACAAAAAGGGATCCAACACCAACTACTCCGGAAAACGAAGCTCTGGAGGAGCATAACCGGCGAGTAAAATACGCTTTAGAGAATTACCCTTGTTATACTTTTGGACGACCTTGGGATGCTCGCGGAGATTTATATGTGGAGTTTGGCGAACCCAGTAGCATTGAAACAAAGTATGAATCCTGCTGGAAAGGGACTGAGAAAGACGGTATGAAAGCCTGCCCCATGGAAGTATGGTCATATTACAAACAACCATTTATTGAAGTGCAGTTCCAACAAACCGAGGATGGTACTTGGGAAATGATTCCCAATTATGACCGAATGCGAATTGTTGGCCAAAGCGAAGCAGTGATGGAATATTTATCTTCGGCTTCTAAAACTGCCCACCAGAAAGCCATTTACCATCATGATTATGGTGGTAAGGAGCTTGAGTTTGCCATTGATTTGAAGAGAT
>CAYISL010000028.1:0-6888 GCA_964366075.1 uncultured Candidatus Saccharibacteria bacterium | reverse complement strand
GAGTTTCGCTCCGCTATTGTCCGCTACTTTTAACATTGTTCTTTCTTGAATCATGTTAATATTTCGAAATAATCCTCCATCTTTTTTCTTTGCTTAATGGCTTAGTTTCTTCGATGATCACTTTATCTCCAACTTTGTATTCGTTTTTTTCATCATGCGCCTTAAAACGCTTACTTACCCAGTATCGCTTCTTATACTTAGGATGCTCTTTTAGACGTTTTATCAAAACAACAACCGTCTTATCCATTTTATCAGAAACCACCACTCCTTCTAATTTTCTTTTAATTACTTTTTTCATATTTACTTTTAGTTATGATGGTTAAAATCCGAGCAATGTCCTTTTTCATCAATCTTATCTGTCGAACATTTTTAACTTTCCCAGTCGCCAAGTCAAATTTTAAACTCCTGAGCTTCTCCTGTGACTCTTTAAGCAGCACCTTTAAATCTTCTACTGGTTTTTCTCTAAGCTCTTTAATTTTCATGTTTAAATCAGCTAATTACTGGCTGGCTTTTCTACTAATAACTCTCGTTTTAATAGGCAGTTTATGACCAGCTCTTCGTAAAGCTTCGTAAGCTGCTTCTTGATCAATATCATCGACTTCAAAGATAATTCGTCCTGGTCTTACCGGAACTACAAAATGGTCAACATCGCCTTTGCCTCCGCCCATAGTAACCTCAGGAGGTTTTTTAGTGACCGGTTTATCTGGGAAAACTCTTATCCAAATTTCTCCTCTCTTCTTCATAAAGTGGGTAATGGCTTTGCGACCGGCTTCTATCTGTTTAGAACTAAGCCAAGAACTCTCTAAGGCTTGCAAACCAAAACTGCCAAAAACTAGAGCAGTGCCTCTCGTTTCAACCTGACGCTTCAGCGAGCGTCCCTTCTGCCATTTTCTATGTTTTACTTTGCGTGGTATTAGCATAATTCACTAATGGCAACGAATGTTTAGACGAATTTTCACGAATTTTTTGTTGCCATTCGTTTATTATTCGTCGCTATTCGTGTTTTTCAAATACTTCTCCTTTATATATCCAGACTTTTATTCCAACAGTTCCATAAGTAGTGTAAGCAGTAGCTCGGCTAAAATCTATAATCGAACGGAGGGTATGTAAAGGAATTTTGCCTTTAGCTAACCATTCAGAACGGGCGATCTCTGCTCCGCCAAGCCGACCGGAGAGACGGATTTTAGCTCCCTTAACTTCTCGATTTTGCATCATAGTCTCAAGCGTTTTTTTCATTATCCTTCTAAAATGGATTCTCTTTTTAATATCTTGAGCGATATTTTGAGCAATCACCGCAGCGGATATTTCACTCCGTTTCATTTCTTCAACTACCAAATTAATTGATACTTTAGATTTAGAAACATTAGTATCTTTGTATTGTTGTCTAAGATTTAAAATATTTCTTTCAATAAGACGCTTGAGGTCTTCGACGCCTTTACCGCTGCGACCGATTACTAAACCTGGCCGAGCAGTTTTAATTATTATTTTAATAACCGAAGCAAGACGTTCGATCTCTACTCGGCTCACGCCAGCATTAGCTAATTTCTCAGAAATGATTTTTCGGATCAATAAGTCCTCTTCAAGAAATTGCTTAAAACCAGCTTTAGAAAGCCAACGCGAATCCCAATTTTCAATTATTCCTAACCTCAGTGAATGAGGATTAATTTTATTACCCATGTGCCAATGTTATCTAAATTTATAAGCCGAGCTCAATGCGAGGCGCCATAAATTTAGCCATAACATTGAGCACCCCGCTCTATAACGACCAATACTTTCACGGTGCCAGGCTGTTGAATAGACCTGTCCCGCAAAGCGGGACTGGAGCCTATTCGGCTCTCGCCTGGCACTATCCGTATTCCTGTTTAGATTGGATAATAAGCTGGTCATAGTAAAGTTTAGTCGTTATAGGGCGGGGTAAAGGTTTGGTAATGAAAAATTCTACGCTTTCAGCTTGAATTTTTCAACCAAGCCCTTTATACTGCTTTTCTTCTAAATATTTTTCTTACAAAACCGCCAAACTTTTTAGCCGATGGCTTTTTCTCTGGTTTAAATGTTTCGAGTTCCTCTTTCTTCTTTTCTGGTTTTTTAAGACCCTTTTTAGCACCCTTTGTCTTTTTTATTTTTGGCTGTTGGGGAATTTGATATTTTGGTTGTTTAGGCTGCGGCAGCTCTTGAAGTTCTAAATAAATATGGCTTGCTTTTTTTTGGATTGGCGTCACTCTCCCCATTGCCCTCGGTAACCAACGTTTCAAGGTTGGTCCTTGGTCCACTTTGATACTTGAAATATATAAGCGATTTATGTCATTATGCCCTCTATTTTTAGCGTTAGCTATTGCTGAACGCAGAAGTTTCAGTAATGGCTGACTGCTTCGTTTTTCAGTAAATAGCAAGCGCGCCTCGGCTTTATTGACCGTCAATCCCTTCAAATTGCGAGTTACTAATCTCACTTTTCTCGGTGCAATCTTTAAATATTTTAATTTTGCAATAGCGACTGACATATTATCATTAGTTAATTTGTCTTTTGTGATTGTTCCGTTTGGGCAAGACGAGCTTTTTGTTCTAGCTCCCGTTGAATTTTTCCTCCATGCTTAACAAATTTCCGGCTTGGCGCAAATTCGCCTAATCGATGCCCTACCATTTCCTCGGTAATTTTAACTGAAATAAACTCTCGGCCATTATGAACAGCTAAAGTAAAACCAACCATTTCCGGTGCAATTTCTGAATCACGAGCCCAAGTTTTAATCAGTGCTTTATCTTCCGGATTTAACTTAGCAATCTTCTTTAATAATTTTTGATCAACATAAGGACCTTTTTTAGTGCTTCTGCTCATGCTAATAAATATGCTAATAATCGCTAATAATATGCAAATATTCGCATATCATTTATTTTCTTCTTTTTATTATTAGTTTACCGCTCCATTTCTTTTTATTCCGGGTTCGACGACCACCGGTTACCTTGCCCCACTTAGTTTTTGGTCGTTTCGTCCCTCGCTGAGCGCGACCTTCACCACCGCCATAAGGATGATCGCAAGGATTCATTGCTGACCCCCTAACTGTCGGTCTTATTCCTAAATGCCGACTTGCTCCGGCTTTACCTAGATTGATTAAATTATGCTCCGGGTTAGAAAGCTGCCCTAAAGAAGCCATTCCTTTCCAATTGACCATTCTGACTTCTCCAGAAGGTAATTTCAAATGGGTGTACCCATCATCATCCTGATTTTCTCCTCTTGGAACGTGGGCCACTACCTGAGCACTAATACCAGCTGATCGCGCCAATTGCCCCCCCTTACCTGGCTGAAGCTCAACATTATAAACGAAATAGCCTACTGGAATGTTCTTTAATAACAAACGATTGCCCTCTTTTAAAGGAGCATTTTCTGAAACTATGATAGTATCCCCCTTTTTAAGATTAACTGGCGCTAAAATATAACATCTTTCACCATCTTGATAAACTACTCTGGCGATAAAACTTGTTCTGAAGGGATCATATTCGATACTTTCTACCTTCGCTGGTATTCCCAATTTACGCTGTTTAAAATCAACCAAGCGATAGAGTTTTTTATTACCGCCTCCCTGGTGTCTTACGGTAATTCGGCCCTGATTGTTTCTGCCGCTCTTTTTCGGTAAAGCTTTGAGAAGATTTTTCCAGGGCGGCGTCGGAGTTAAACTACTGTAGTCAACCGTTGTTCTTTGTCTTATAGATGGAGTTGTAGGTTTGTAGGTCTTCATGTTAATAAATATGCTAATAATCGCTAATTATATGCGAATATTTGCAAACTATTCGCAAATATTCGCACCAGTCATTCGCATTTTTAATGGGGCATAATATCAATAGCTTCTCCGGCCCTCAGCGTCACAATAGTCTTTTTAAATCCTGATTTTTTCCCAGTACTGCGGCCTAATCTTCTCTTCCGAGAATGGATATTTACTATTCTTACCGACGTAACGTTAACATTATAAACAGCTTCGACTGCTTTTTTAATTTCTAATTTATTAGCCCTTTTATCAACTATAAAGGCGTACTTCCCAGTTTTACTTAAATCAGTTGTTTTTTCCGTAATCCAAGGCTTATGCAAAATTAAAGTGTTTGCCTCTGAAAGGCCATGGGGTCGCGACATGACAGCAGGCGCCTGAAAACTTTCTCCGGGCATTTCTTTTTTTGGAGTCCTTTCTTTTTTCTTGATTATTTTAGATAAAATACTCATGCCAGTTTTATTTGCAAAGTTAAGCCATCGTTTTCGGCTCAATTTTTTGGGCCAAGCCCTTTATAGCTTCTTTTTCTATTAAGATATATTTATGATTTAATAAATCAATAACATTTAACATATTCACACTTAGATATTTTATTTTTTCGATATTCCTGAATGCTCTTTTTAAATTTGAATCGTCTTTCTCTGATACTACTGTCAAACTTTTTCTCTCTGGGAAAATATTATTAATAATTTTTACTGCCTCCTTAGTTTTAAAAGATTTAATATCTAAATTATCTATAATTTTCAATTCAGAATCTTTAATTTTTTTAGAGATTAAAGATAAAAGGGCTAGGCGTTTCATTTTTTTGTTAATTTTTCTCTTAAAATTCCGTTCTTTAGTAGGCCCAAAAGTTACTCCCCCTCCCTTCCATAAAGGAGAGCGAATGGAACCAGCTCGCGCCCGACCTGTTCCTTTTTGCCGCCAGGGCTTTTTTCCTCCTCCCCTTACTTCACCACGACCCTTGGTATGAGCCACCACCTGACGTGAATTAGCATTCATTACCGTTGCTGTTTGCCAAACTAAATCTGGATTCCACTTAATTTTAAAAACATTATCTGGTAAATCTATCGTCTCTATCTTCTTATTCTGTTGGTTATAAATGTCTATAATCATCTTTTGCTTTTAATTTCTAATAATGTTCCTTTTCTGCCCGGGACCGCTCCTTTGATTTCTATAATATTATTTTCGGGATCAACAGTTACTATTTCTAAATTTTTAACAGTAATCCGCTCGCTGCCCATCCGGCCAGCCATCCGTCTCCCTTTGACAACTCGCTGAAAAGCGGTGGATCCAATTGAGCCTGGGGCTCGAAGTCGGTTTTTCTGACCGTGAGTCTGCGGTCCGCCGTGAAAACCGTGACGTTTAACTACTCCTTGAAATCCTTTTCCTTTATTTAACCCGCTGACATCAACTATATCCCCTTCTTTAAAAATAGAAACATCAATTTTATCACCTACTTTGAATTTATCCGTCTCATTCTCCTTGACTCTAAATTCCCTTAACCATCTAAACTTCCCCAAATCCTTAAGATGACCCTGAAGAGGTTTATTTATTTTTTTCTTTTCTCCAAATCCTAACTGGACAGCTTGATAGTTATCTTTTTCTTTATTTTTAATTTGGGTTACTATCACTGGTCCAGCCTTAATTAGGGTTACCGGAATTTGCATCTCATTCTTGAATGTCTGGCTCATTTTAATTTTTTCGCCCAAGATAAATGCCATAAATTACTTTGTACTAGAATGCATGTTCTCTGCTACTAAAATAGCCTCGATGCCTCGAGGCTATTTTAGTAGCTAATCTTATAAATACCTAAAGCATCGCAATCTTATTGAGTATCTTACATCATTTTAATCTCAATATCAACACCGGCTGGCAAATTGAGATTTGTTAGAGACTCAACGACTTTTTGGCTGGGGTTTATGATATCAATCATTCTCTTATGAATCCGCAATTCAAATTGCTCCCTTGAATCTTTATGAACAAAAGTTGAACGATTAACTGTGTAACGATGAATTTCGGTAGGGAGCGGAATTGGTCCCACTACTTCTCCTCCCTGTCTTTGAATTACCTCAATGATTTGTCTAGCTGAGCTATCAATTATTTTATGATCGTAAGCCCTAATCCTCAGTCTGATTTTTAACTTAACATCACTACTTGTCTTTGTTGCCATATCTGAAACTATTTCTGTAATTTTTCGAATTTTTACTTAAAGATCTTTGTCACTACTCCGGCTCCTACTGTTTTACCTCCCTCGCGAATAGCAAATCGCTGCTTCTCTTCAAGGGCCACGGGGACAATTAATTTAACCTGAAGCTTGATAGTATCGCCAGGCATAACCATTTCTATTCCCTGAGGTAAAATAACTTCTCCGGTGACATCAGTGGTTCTAATATAAAATTGAGGTTTATAGCCGGCAAAGAAAGGTGTATGTCTTCCGCCTTCTTCTTTGGTTAGTACATAAATTTCAGCTTCGTAATCGGTATGAGGAGTAACCGAACCAGGTTTAACAATCACTTGTCCTCGCTCAACATCCTCTTTTTTAAGTCCTCGAAGGAGAATGCCGATGTTATCTCCCGCCCTCCCCTCGTCTAATGTCTTATTAAACATCTCAATACCAGTAATAACTGTCTTTTGCGTCGGTCTCAAACCTACTACCTCTACCTCTTCATTAATTTTAATAATCCCTCTTTCTACTCGGCCCGTCACTACTGTTCCCCTCCCCTCGATAGAGAAAATATCTTCGATGGGCATCAAAAATGGCTTGTCTATATCTCTAACTGGGTCAGGGAAATATTCATCTAAAGCCTTAAGCACTTCCCAGATAGGTTTGGCCGCTTCTTCATCAGGGGATTTAACTTCTAAAGCTTTTAAGGCTGATCCTTTAATAATAGGTATTGTATCGCCTGGAAACTCGTATTTTTTAAGCAACTCTCTGATTTCAGATTCCACAAGATCTATTAATTCCGGATCTTCTACTTGGTCAGTCTTGTTTAAAAATACGATAATTGCCGGCACTCCTACCTGCCGAGCTAAAAGAATGTGCTCTCGGGTTTGAGGCATAGGACCGTCTACGGCGGAAACAACTAAAACAGCGCCGTCCATTTGAGCGGCTCCGGTGATCATGTTTTTGATATAG
>CAYISL010000027.1:0-7017 GCA_964366075.1 uncultured Candidatus Saccharibacteria bacterium | reverse complement strand
CGGAGGCATCAAAAGCTGGGTCTTTTACGAAGTAAAAGTTTTGATGCCGAGAGCGCTCGCCTCGCTTCGCGGGCGAAGCGGGTAGGTCGCCGCTCACCGTTGGAGCGAGCGGACGACCGGTGCCGATAGGAATAGAAACAGAGCAGAGTAGCAATCATTTTTTATAAACCAACATTAAATCCGATACATTGATGCCAGTATGACCAGTAAAAATTAAATCGCCAGTCTTTGAAAAGAAATGAAACGAATCATTATTATCTAAGTACTTATTAATATTTAAATTTAATTTTTTAGCTTTTCTTAGAGTTTCTTGATCACCAATAGCACCAGCTGCTTCCGTATTATCCCAACCATCAGAGGCAATGGAGATTATTATTTCTCCAGGTTTTAGATATCTCAAAGCGCCTAAAACTAATTCCTGATTCCTCCCGCCTTTACCCTGCCGCCTTTGGCGAGCCTCGCCTTCGGCGGGAGTCCTGCCGAAGGGTTTACCCTTTAATTTTACCGTAGTTTCTCCGCCAACCAAAATCAATTCTCCTTTTTTTGCTTTAGACAGCAAAATTTTTCCGGCTTTTCTGGCCTCTCCTTCCAAATCGCACTTATAAATTCTTGCTTTCAAGCCTAATTTCTTGGCCTTTTCAATCATTTTCTCTAAAGCAGATTTATTAGAAGAAATAAGAAAGTTATGAACTTTTTCAAAATATTTTTCATCTTTGGGAGTCTCCTTCAAGACGCGGACTAACGCGGATATAGACGCGGATAAACGCGGATATTCTTCTTTACACAAGTATTTCTTTAAAATTCTCCCCGCATCTTTTTTGGTAGTTTTATCATAAACAGTTGGTCCTGAGGCAACCACAGAAATATCATTTCCAGGCACATCGGAAAAAATCAAGCCAATAACCGTGGCTGGATAAACGATTTTTGCCAACCCTCCGCCCTTAACTAAGGACAAGTGTTTTCTAACGGTATTAATTTCTTTAATATTTACTCCCCTGGCTGTTAAATATTTGAATAATTTCACCCCTTTTAATTCGCTAATTGGGTAGCAAAAAAGCTTTGACCCTCCGCCGCAAACAACTGTAATTAATAAGTCGTTTTTATCTAATTTCTTTAAAATCGAAACTGCATCTCTCGAAAAAAGATAGTTCTTTTTAGTGGGTAATGGATGGCTACCGACGGAAATCCTGAAACTGCTGACTGGTGATTGTTGACTGGTGATTGGTTTTTGAATATCTATAACCATTCCTTGAGTAAGATGATTCCCTAAAATTTCTGCTAAAGCCAGTGACGCTGAAGCTGATCCTTTGCCAATCCCTAAAACTACAATTTTATTAAATTGTGTCAGGTCAAAAACTTTATCTTGGATAAAAAGTCGCTCTTTTGTTATTTTTAGGCTTTTCTTAATTAACTTTTCGGGTTTAGTTTCTTCAATCCCAAAATCAATAAGCTGGAACAACTTTTTGCGTTCCTCGGTAATTGCTAAATTCTCATAATTTCTAATAAGCCAACCCATAAATTTATGATTTTATTATTTTCGCCTTGACAAGGGAAACTTAGATTTACTAAAATATCTTTAGCCCCTTTTCGTCTCCGGTTATCAACTGGAGGAACCGATGCTGACCAAGGATTCACGAGTTAATTTAGAGATTAAAACTCCATCCCCCCTCCTCTAAGTTAAACCGAATCCGGCGGCATCGGTTTTTATTTTTGCCTCTAAGCTGTTTTACCTAAACTTGCTTTCCTGTCTAAGATATGATAGACTTACACTAGCCCTTTGTTATAGGTTCTTAGGGCCGGTATGGTTTGTTTGAGCCGATACACGAGCAAATGTCTCTGTATCGGCTATTTTTTATTAAAAACCTGCTATCTTACTTACAGCGGCACTTTTTACAGCCGCAGTCCTTACAAAGACGAGCTTTTTTTGCTTTTTTAACTTTTTTCTTCTTGGCCATGATTTCTTACGATTATTTATTTAGGAGCCGACCTTTAATATTTTTACAATAATTTCTCTTTCTCTTGGCTTTTCGTCAAAATCAACCAATACTACTTGCTGCCATGTTCCCAATGCCAAATTGCCATTTTCAATAGGCACGCAAAGGCAAGGTTTCATTAAAGCCGCTCTAATATGGGCAGCGCCGTTATGATCGCCCCATTTCTTGTGATGTTTATAATCTGCTCCTTCAGGAGCAATTTTTTCTAAAGCTCTTTTTAAATCCTCAACCAAACCCGGCTCGTACTCAAGAGTGCTCAAGGCAGCGGTAGAGCCAGAAACAAAAAGACAAGCTACGCCATCCTTAACATCTGATTTCTTGACTATCTTTTCAATTTCTGAAGTCAAATCAACAATGTCGTTGTGCCCTTTGGTGGAAACAAAAATTTTCATAACTTTAGAATATGATTTTAATATTATAACTCTAAAACCTGAATTTTTAAATATAAGTTGATGAGACTTAAAATATGCGGTAAAATTTATTCAATAATCAAGTTCTAGACAAATTCAGGATTAAACAAAAGAACTTTAACAACTGATATAAAAGGAAGGTGTAATTGATGATAAAAATAATAATATTATCTTTGGCAGGGTTATTTCTTATTGGCGTCGTGATATTCCTTTTAACTGCGTGGCGGTTCATTATTTTAGAATACGAGGCCAAAAAGTATTTGGTTAAATCCAAACCAAGCTAAAAAGTAGCAAAATCATAAAGGTCGGCAAAAGCCGACCTTTTCTGTTAATCGTTAGGGCTTCAATCAAGAAAGTTTATTGAGATACTGGGAGGAATGCGGGGATTAATTTGAATTGCCGATTGGATGTCTTTGTCCTTCCTGACCTTACGGCTCAATAGCATACTGGTGATTTTAATCCCTGTTTCGGTAGCGCTGATTTTCCCTACTTGTTCTTCATCTTGAAGAATCTCTATAACTGCGATGCCCGGATTTAGCAGATCAAAACTTTCTCTGAAACTAAACATTCAATACCTCACCTTCCTCTTTTGCTTTCTGAAGTTCAACTAAAGTAGGTTTTTCCCCTATAGCTACGGCCTCTAATTTCGATACCGCCCTTTTAATCGTTCTTAAAACAGTATCTGGTTTGCCGGCTTTAGCGTGATTTAGAACATTTCTAAGACGCTGGAATTCCGGAGCCTGTATTCTTTGGTAATAGGGGTTGAAATAAACTTTTCTGTTCATCTCCGTATAGATACCACAAACTTCCTTAGCAATTTCTAAAAAATGGGGGGTTAGGCTACTGCCGTTTCTTTTTAGGGCCATCTCGATTTCTTGCCCTAAGTGGCCCAAGCGGTTGTAACTCTTTTGAAATAAGTTTTTGATCTGAACCATTAGACTGAACCACTTTTCGGCATTCTCAATGGACTTGAAGGCTAATTCATAATCTAAGAGCCGACGGACTAATAGATTGGTAGTAGCTTTCGCAAGCAGTCCTGGTACCTCAAGCGCTGATTTAGCCTTGCGAGCTAAATCTATTTCTGCCAGAGCCAACCTCTTACATAGATCCTTGGAATTTTCTAACGCCGAACTACTCTGAGAAAGCACTTTAGAAGCCTTTTCTTTTAAAGCAGAGCTGGGTTTCGGGGTTAGTAGGTATCTTTGCATTAACTTATTAAGCCCGATGACAAAGGCCTCTAATTGATTAGCATCTCCAGAAAGCCTAAATCCCTTTCTTTCCTGACCAATTAAAGCAGCTGGGATATGCCTAAGAGCTCGTCGGATGGCTGCCGGCAAATCTTTAATTTGCTCAACTATCAGGACTTCTTTTTTTCTCTTCTTTTGAAATACCTTCAGTTTTTTAAGCTCTTCATCTGACAGTTCCATTTCGGCCTTGTTTAAAGTTCGCCATCTCGGATGAAGGACTATGCCTGGCTTTAAGACAATGTTTTCTTCCTGCTCCTGCCAGACACCTTTCTTCTTTACTTTCCAACGAACGATTAACTCCACCAGCTCCCGAACTGCCAAAAGGTTAAAACCAGGGGTTCTTAGAACCGCTTTCCTCTTGATTATCTCCTCTAACTGAACAAAATAGGGCGCTCGTGCCATTTTTTGCTCCTTTCTGTTATTTCTTTTCTGATTAATTTCTTATTAAATTTTCGAATTACTAATCTTTTCTTTAGCATAAATTTCTATTTTGAGCAAACTCTAGGCATTGGCGGTTCTATTGGCGGTTCCAATATATGGACTCCGCAAGTCCATATATTGATGGGGGTAGATGCTATAAATGAGATAGCAAATGATTTATAATATAATAAAAAGAAGAGGGGCAGAATTCGGGTGCTAAAGCTAAACTAGGAGGAATTCATAGTTAGTCTAGCACCCGAATTCTGCCCCTCTTGTCAAATCTATTTATTCCTATTCTAATTATAGAAGCAGTATAATAAACTATTTAAATTTAATTGTCAATACCCAATTGCATTAGATACGACCTTGAATTATGGCCCTAAAAATAAAAGCCCGACTAAGTTTCTTAGTCGGGCTTTTAAGTAGTAAGTTACAATATGATTTTATTCATTTACTTCGTCGTTAGCGTCAGTGTTTATTGGGGAAATCTTGTAATTATGTCTAGACAATTAACTCTTTTTTCTCTTTTTCGATAAAAAGAATAATGTAATTATTATAACCAAGAAAATAGTTAAAATCCACCATAGGTTTTTAAAGCTGAAAACATTACTAATAGCTGCTAAAAACATTTCTGTGCCGGATTTCTCACCTATTTCGCTGAATTCCCCTTCTGTTTTTTCTACAGTGAATTCTTCTTCTGCTTTTTCTACCTTTAAACTTTCTTCAATCTCTTGCGTTTCTTTTCTCTCCACGTAAACTAATTCTTCTCCTGTCTCTACTTCTCCTGCCCCTGCTTCAGGAAGTTTAGGAGAAATCTCTTCTACCGTTTCTCTTATCAATTCTATCTGATTTCTTATCTCTTTTAACTTCTCCTCTATTTCTTCAAGAGAAACTTCCTTTTCCCCTTCCTCTGTGTCTTTTGTCGCAAAACTTAATTCTTCGCTTATAACTTCAGGAGAAGCCCGAGAAATTGCCCGCCAGAAATAACTAATACCCGGGGTCAAACCAGTAATTGTTACAGAATGGAATGTAACTTTGTTTGGGTCTTCAGAAGTTGAATAAGTATAGCCATAGTTCGGAGGCGCGCCTAAATTAGGATGAGGAATAGTGTCATAAATCACCCGACTGGTAGCAGGTATATTAGTAAGCCAAGTGAGAGTGACAGTGTTAGTTTGGACTTCTTGAGCATTTTTGTCTTTTTTATTAATAGATATAGTTAAATTGAAAACCAACGTGCTTCCTCCACCCCCACTGGAGCTGGTACCTCCGGTCCCACCCCCTTGGCTTTCTTCTGTTTGGCAAACAACCGAACAGCCGTCGCCGTTTTGAGTGTTACCATCATCACACTGTTCACCACTATCTAAAATATGGTTGCCGCAAACAGATAAGTAATTAGCAAAATCAATACTCGAAGTAGCCTGGTTCTCACCCAAATTGAATTCCCAATAAGAAGTTTGAGGATAAGTTTGAATCCAACCAGTTTGACCTTCTAAAGACTCCTTTACTCGATAATTGCCTGCTTCTAATTCATTAAAAAGATAGCATCCGTCTTGAGCGGTAGTTGTAGTAGCTAATGCGTCCCAGTTTTCACCATTTTGCTTTTCTAAAAATATGGTCCAGCCACTTAGTTTCTCTTCGTCTTGATCAATTATACTATTCTGATTAGTGTCGCTGTATTTACAGCCAGAAATCGAAGCCATATTTGCCTCTTCTGAACCGTTGCCACAAGTAAGGTCTTCACGGAGTTCCGGTTCTTGGGAACCACAATAGTCAAAATTGCAGGTAAAAGTATAGTTTCTTTGGTTCTCATTGACGCAATCTCCAGGAATTTCGGTAATCAGACAGGCGCAGGAAGAATCAAGTGTTCCTCTTTCCAAATTGCTACAGTAGGCAAATTGGGAAGTTTGACTTCTTGTCTGGTGCCTTGAGCCATCAGCCACACACTCGCCGTTCTGCCATTCGGTGTATTGGCAGGCGCAGTTTTGATCTGTTTCTTGGTTAGTATAATCTTCGCCGCAAAAGCCATAATCCCAAGTGTAATTGATCTGGGTTGAGCCATCACTGACGCAGGTTCTGCCGGTTTCGCTGGCTGCGCAGCTGCAGATTTCATCGGCGACCTGCCTTGCTTCTTCTCTGGTATTCTGGTACTGGTCAGTACAGATTCTAGTCTGCTCCAGAGTGCCGTCGCCGACACACTCTCTATTTTCCCATTCACTACATTGGTATTCTGAACTGCAAGCAAGATCTTCTTTTATTTCAGTATAATCCTCGCCACAATAAGCAAAATTGTGAGTATAACTAACTTGAGCTTGATTATCGGTAGTACATTCCCGGGAGACTTCTATCACTTGGCAAGCACAGGTTTCGTCTCCCTCTGTTTCGGTATAGTTTTGACCACAATAAAGGTAGTTATAGGTGAAATTATGCTCTCTTTGACCCTCACTTAGGCATTGTCCTGAAGTTTCAGTAAGTTGACAAAGAGAACTAAATTGGCAAGTTTCTTGGGCAATTTGGTCAAAGATTCCGGCCAAATCACTCTGACTGGCGGCATAATGATATTGAGCACCGGTAGCATCAGCAATATTCTGAAGCATTGTCTCATTAATATTAGATTTACTACCCAAGCCAATGGTAAAGATCTTATAACCTAAATTAGCAGCTTCCTGGGTTTTTTCTTCAATATAGGCAGTATTAGAGTCTTTACCGTCAGTTAAAAGAATTATTACTTTTAGGGCTTGAGGGTTGCCGTTTTCTGTCAATTCATTGCTGGATTGTAAAATAGCATCGCCGATATTAGTCCCTGTCCCCAATTGAGGAGTTAAGCCATCAATAGCAGCTGAAGCGGTCCCGTGGCTATTTGATAGAGCCGAAGCCAAGGTTGCTGTATTATTAAAAGAAACTAAGGCTGACTGGTCATTTTCACCTAAATTATTAATAAAATATTTT